>CAZZBY010000001.1:0-27676 GCA_964652635.1 uncultured Candidatus Marinamargulisbacteria bacterium
AGCAAAAGAGTGCATTTTGACACTCCATGCCATACCTATTTTGATGGCTAAGTTACCATCAATCCCTTAATTTTTTAATGGGCATAGTAGACATGATGTATTAGGGAAGATTCTGCATATAAGCCATTAAAGGTTCTTCCGACTTGTTATATTGAAACGTATTCTCAAAAATCAAATACAATTCGCGAGTACTAACTGCATCAGCCAAGGCACGATGAGCATTATGATGGCGAATGGAATATTTTTTTGTAAGTGCCCCCAAAGAAGCTCGAGCCTCACCATTTTTCCTAGCCCACTTCAAGGTGCAAATCACCGGATTATTAGAAAATACCAGCTGATGTCGCTTTAATGCCGTTAACAGCCAAGGAATATCAAACTCTGCATTATGGACCACAATTTTGCCATCCCCAATAAAATCCATTAGTTTCGTCAATGCATCGACAATAGTGCATGAATGAGCCACCATTTCGTTGGTAATTCCCGTAATTTTAGTAATTCGTTCATCGATATCAACGGGAGGTTTAACCAAGACCTGAAACGGCTGATCATAGCCTTCATGATCAATTTTTAAAGCTCCAATTTCAATAATGTGATCTCGAACTGGATCAAGCCCAGTCGTTTCAAAATCCAAAAAGATAATCGACTCCTGCTTTTTAGCAAATAAATCTGCTTGTCCAGAACACTTTGGAAAAAAGAAACACCGATGCGTCAAATTAGAATCCTGACGATGAATCGTAGGCCCATTGCACCATTGGCAAGTATGAACCCGATCCACTACCATACTATTAGACAGTAAATAATGGATTTTTTTCACTGTATATACTCGAAGACATCCAGCACAAGTCACCACTTCATTCAGCACCATCGCCTCAGAAAGTGGAGCATCACATAATGGACAACAATAGTGAACAGCAAAGGTACAAGTTCCAGAGTGACATTTAAGTAAATGCCCCTCTAAGGACACAGTCCCAAGTGACTGGCATTGAGGACAAATGCGATCAATGAGCATCTAAAAATATCCGGCTACCAACCGAATTGCGTTGTTGAAAATATTTACCCCGATAGGGAGTTAGTGCGGGTTTGTCCATCTGACAAAACACCAACTGACACACGCGATGCCCAGACTCTAGCCGAATCGGAAGCGAATTTGCATTATACAATTCAAGAGTAATTTGCCCTTCAAATCCCGCATCAACCCAGCCCGCATTTTGGATAAAAAGCCCCATGCGCCCAATCGAACTTCGCCCTTCAACAAATGCCGTAATATGATCAGGAAGTGCCACATATTCCATCGTCGTCGCAAGCAAAAATGACCGAGGGGGAATGACAATATTATCACCTTCAAGTTCACGATACACAATCGGATTATTAAAGGTAATTAAGCCTGTATTGGTGTCATCAACCACCAAATAGTGAGTTCCAATCCGGCAATCCACCGATGCCGGTTGAATGGCATTTTCAGACAAAGGATCAATTTTCAGCTCGCCGCTATCGATCAGTCGTCTTAAAGTGCCATCAGATAAAATCATAAAGCGTATTCTAGGAGAGAGTCGCAAAATAGCCAAGAAAAAGATTAAATCGGCCAAAATAAAGCTTCTACAAATGAGGTCAAAAATAAGTTACACTCTCACTCATGGATATTAAACAGTACGATGTCATCGTCATTGGTTCTGGAGGAGGGTCAAAAATTACCCGTCCTGCCGCTAATCTGGGCAACAAAGTCGCCATTATCGAAAAAGGAGCATTAGGCGGAACTTGCCTCAATCACGGCTGCATCCCCTCCAAAATGCTCATCCATCCCGCAGATATTGTAAGTCATATTAAGTCTGCCAGAAAATTTGAAATCGACATCGACACCCACTTCTCAGTCCGCTTCAACGACCTCGTCTCCAGAGTCACTCACACCGTTACTGCTGAATCTGAATCCATCCCCGCAATCTACAACAACCACCCCAATATCGACCTCTATCGGGGAGAAGCACGTTTTATTGGTCACAAAACCATTGAAGTAGACGGTCAACAGATCAAAGCTGATAAAATTTTTATCATTACCGGAGTTAGAGCCAAAATCCCTCAAATCCCGGGTCTCAGCAAAACCCCCTATTTTACCTATAAAGAAGCCATTAGAAACACCACTCAACCCAAAAAAATGATCGTGATTGGCGGGGGATATATCGCTGTAGAACTCGGCTATTTCTACGCCAGCATGGGCACTGAAGTAACTTTCCTCGTCCGATCCTCTATGGTCAAAGGCGAAGATCAAGACGTCCAAAAGGAATTTGAAAATAGCTTTTCAAAACACAACGATATCCGTCTCAAAGCCATCCCCACCCATGTTGCCCATGATGGTCAACAATTTACCGTCACATATACTCAAAACGACACCACACACACCATCGTAGCCGACAGCTTATTCGTCGCAACCGGTGTCACCCCCAATACTGATATGCTTAACCTAAACAGCACCGGCGTCATGATCGATGACAACGGTTACATCAAAGTCAATGATTACCTCGAAACTAGCACGGAAGGAATCTATGCATTCGGAGATGTTATCGGCCGCAATTTATTTAGACACACCGCCAATTTCGAAGGAGAATATGCCTTTGACAGCATCTTCATGGATATGTTTGCTAAACCGATCCAGTATCCTCCCATACCTCATGCCATTTTCTCCAATCCTCAAATCGGTGGAGTAGGGGCTACCGAACAGGATCTCATTACCGCAGGCATCCCATATCTGGTCGGTCTCAACCACTATAAAAATAGTGCCATGGGAATGGCTCTCCTTTCCGAACACGGTTTCGCCAAGCTTCTCTTTCATAAACAAACTCAAAAACTTCTAGGTGCTCACATTATTGGAGATGAGGCCTCTACCATGATCCACACACTCATCGCCTTTATGAAAATGGATGCCACACTAGACGACATTTTAGGTACCATCTATATCCATCCTGCACTCCCTGAAATTATCCGAAATGCCGCGCGAAAGGCCAAAGCTGCTATTGACACACAGTCGCAATAAACATATCATTAGTTTATTGATACTCAGTATCATAGATGAGCATAAAAGGGTCATAATGAGCTGTCAAACACTTCAACAATGTCATAACAATACAGAGGCAGTAATTTTCGATATTTCTGCAGAGTGGGAGGGTCGCCTCAGATTCATGGAAATTGGAGGTATCCAAGGCACTCCCATTAAAATTCACAACCGAATTGGGAAAACGGGCTCAATCATTCTTTCATTACGGAACGCCAAATTTGCGATTCGATACCAAGACGCCGAATACATTTGGGTCAACCAATAGAAAATGGGCGACTCCATACGCCAGATCATTCTGATCGGCGCACCAAACAGCGGAAAAACCAGTTTATTCAACCACTTCACTCAACTTAAATACAAAACCGTTAACTACCCGGGATCCACTGTAGAATCTGCAATAGGAGCACTCAAATACAGCCAGGAAAAACAATATCCCATTACAATTACCGACACCCCCGGCGTTATTTCCCTAGACCCAAAATCCGAAGACGAAAAAGTCACCCTTAATCTCTTAAATACAACCAAAAACAGTATGGTCGTTCTCGTGATTAATGCGACCCAACTCCAACGCCAGTTAGCCTTATTTAAACAATTAGCCCATATGAAACTCATCCCCACTATCGTCCTAAGCATGGAAGACGTTAACCATGACAAAATTGACCAAAAAACGCTCTCCGCCATACTAGGAACCCAAGTATTTTCAGTCAATGCCACACATTCAAAAGACGTTAAAATCATCGGAGAATTTCTAGGAAAACTCGCCCAAGATCTACCAGAAAAACACCAAAAACCAATGCCCGTACTAAATGAAACTGAAATCAAAGACACGATAGTCTGGGCTGAAAATATTGCAAAATCGGTTACCAAAGCAAGCAGCAATATTACCACTTATGATCCTGATCAATTACTCCTTCACACCATATGGGGCCCTCTTATTTTTTGTGGGTTTTTGTTTACCGGATTTTGGAGTGTTTTTTCTATTGCAGAACCAATGATGAATAATATTGACGCTCTAAGCCTCAGCATCCAGGCTGGGGTAACGACCTTACTCCCTCCAGGGATAGTCACCACCATCCTTGCCAAAGGAATCATCCCTAGCATTGGGGGAATCCTGATCTTTGTACCACAAATCGCATTACTCTTTTTACTGATTGGAATACTCGAAAGCAGTGGATATCTCGCAAGAGGAGCCGCATTATTAGATCATCCATTATCTAAAATTGGACTCAATGGTCGTAGTTTCGCACCACTCCTTTCTGGATTCGTCTGCGCCATACCAGCCATTCTTTCCGCACGAACCATCCCTAATAAAAAAGAAAGACTCATCACTCAACTGGTCATTCCACTGATGAGTTGCTCGGCTAGGCTTCCTGTCTATGGCCTTCTACTGACATTATTGGCTATTCGCTATTCCCCAGCAGTCGCAAGCATCGGCATGATTAGCATCTATGGAATAAGCATCCTCATCGGCGCAGGGATATCCACACTTCTCAACAGTTGGATCCCTAAAACCGAAAATACTGGGTTTTACATCGAACTCCCCAAACTACAAAAACCCGACTTCAAAGTCATTATCGTCCAAAGCATGCATCAAACCATACAATTTATTAAAAAAGCAGGTCCCATCATTTTCATAGTCGGCCTCACCTTATGGGCCCTATCAGCATACCCAACCCCACAGCACTCTTATGCCAAATGGATAGGAAAATATCTCAACCCCATCTGGACCCCGATGGGAGTAGACTGGAGAGTAGGTGTGGCTCTCATCCTTTCATTTGCCGCACGTGAAATATTTGTATCAGCAATCGCCGTCATCTTTGCAATTGAAAGCAGCAGAATTTCCATAATCAATACACTTGGAAACGCAACACTATCCAATGGCACCCCACTGTTTAGCAAAGCCTCCATAATCGGACTCATCATATTTTTTATGATTTCAATGCAATGCATGTCCACCATGGCCGTCCTTAAACAAGAAACCGGTCAATGGAAATGGCCAATCATCATCACAATCATGTACACATTTTTAGGATATCTCGCAGCAGTTGTTGCATATCAAGTACTTAGCTAAAACGTAGAAAGTGACTAATACAAGCGAATCGAATCAATTAAAAAATCGACTTTACCCTTTTCCTGATTTCCAAACGCCACAAATTGCAATTGTAAAAGCCCGCCCGATCCATCCTTGCGAGAAGGATTAAGCACATTATCCCCCACATCGGGATTATCATCTCGAAAGTTAGATAAAGGAAGAATCACCACACGCCAACCCACCCAGGTAACATCCATCGTATAAATAAACTTATCATCATACAAAGTATGAGAAGGAGAAGCACTATTACGCTCTAAAACTTGGTTTTGGTTATCATCATCATAAAGTTCAATCTGCAAACTTCCAGACTGAGACCCATTGCCACGAATCAATAATTTCATAAACTGATATTGAGACGCATCAATCCCAAGATAAGTACCCACTCCACCCACATACCAAGATGAAGTTGACCCATAGAGATGTAAACTATTCACTCCCAAATGCTGAAACTCGGTTAAATCATTCTGTCGAATATTGGCCGAAAGCCCGCCAAATAAAAACCACTTAGGGCCATCCACTAAATTCGCATCCTCAAAATCATCTATAATCAAAGGTCGGACAGCCATAAGGGAAGTTGAAGGCAAGCAAAAACAAAGCATCAAAACAATCAAAAAAAGATTAGTTCTGAATGGGAGCAATACCAATGGTAAAATCTTCAAATACTGTTTTATCATCAAATTTCAGCACCCCTTCTGCTACAGACACTAAACCTAACCCCCATAATAATTGATGCTTATAAAAAAATAAAGGTAAACAGCTTCTCAGAAAAGGTAAAATATGACGAGTCTTCATCAATTTCCAGACACATCGATCGACAAGACTCCCTTTCGGCGTATAGCGATCCCCATGTAAATAAGGTCGAAGCGTCAAAAAAGTCGTATCTGACGGTAATCGAATATGAATTCCATGAGCACCAGATGGAGAAGATCTGCGAGTCAAGATCACCTCAATTCCAAAAGAGGATAAGCGAAGCGGAGTATCCAAAACAAGACGTTGCTCCACACATCGTAACGGGTAATGAGGGTCAAGAATAGCAAAAGAGGCCTGAGTCCACTCCGCAAGCATGTCATCAGGAAGGCTAAATCGCCCAAAAACACGACTTTTTAACCCTTCCCGCAACTTAGTAACATGAATACAGGAAATCCCCCAATATGGAGGCAAAATACGGTCATGACGATGAAAATGGGCCCAAGACACTTCCAACAACCTCAAAACAAGATTAGAAATTAAATAGGATGGGAGCAACTTCAATGCTGACTTTGGGAACTCAACAAACCCATCCGCAAAGCGACAATACCGCTCAATCACAGAATCAATTTCAGAAGTAATCTCAATCGCTTGCTGACGCTGAATTTCAAAAAAATTAAAAAGTGCAGACTGATAATTTTCGTTAATACGACTAACTTGAGGTAAAAACAGATGCCTCATCCAATTGCGAGAATACTCTAAGTTCGTATTACTACTGTCCACCGAATAGGTAATATGGTGCTCATCTAAATAAGCCATAATATCGGCCTTTTTGATATTCAACAAAGGTCGACACCATGTCACTCCATACGCCGTCATCCGATGCAAAAAAGGACGCCAATGAGTACCAGTCCCCCGAAACAACTTCAGGATCATCGTTTCAATATCATCATCTAAATGATGCGCCAAAATCACATCAGATATCTGAAATAAGCGAGAGAAATGAATTAAAAAACTCTTTCGAAGTCGATGCGCTGCCGCTTCAAAGGACACTCCAAAGCGGGATTGATAGGCCGTCACAGGGAGACGCCGAATACAACACTTCACCCCAAGCTCTTGCGATAATCGACGAATAGCCATAATTTCATACTTGGCTTCAGGACGAGTTCCATGGTCAAAATACACTAAAATAATTTGATTTGGAGGAGTCTGCCTGAGCAAAACATCCAATAAGTACCGACTATCAGGTCCGTGAGAATACGATACAATCACATTGATTGAGGGGCAGAAATCCCTAAGATACCAAAACACTCACCGAAAGCCACTTGAAGTTTTTTCAAAATAGCCACACGTACCGCCTGCGTCTGAGGCTCAGCTTTTAAAATAGGGGAGGTTTCATAAAATAAGTGAAACAATCTCGCCAAATGAGCCGTATAGTGCACCACTTTATACGGAGCAAGAAGCATGGCAGAATGCCATAAAACATCTTCAAGACGCAGTATTTCAATCACCAAACAACGTTCTGGAAATGATAATGTCACTGCAGACTCATCAACGGATGGTAAAGAATGGATATCCACTTTAGATAAAATAGTACAAATCCGAGCATAAGCATACTGTACATAAAACACGGGGTTTTCAGATGATTTTTTGACCGCCAATGAAAGATCAAAATCCAAATGAGTATCCGGGCTTTTTTCAAGCAAAAAATACCGAGTTGCATCCACGCCAATCTCATCAATGACATCTTCTAGCATAATCATGTCCCCAGTCCGCTTTGACATACGAACAGGGTGGCCATCCCGAAATAAATTCACCAACTGTCCAATAATGATGGTAAAAGTAACATCATCAATGTACTGAGCTCCCATAAACGCTTTAACGCAAGCCTTAATTCGGCGAACGTATCCATGGTGATCCGCACCAAATAAATTAATTAATCGGGTATAGCCCCGAGACAATTTATGAAAGTGATATGAAATATCTGATGCAAAATAGGTATAACTACCATCCGCTTTAATCACAACACGGTCCTTATCATCTCCAAAATAAGTCGATTTAAACCAGACCGCCCCCTTCGAATCATAAATAAACCCAAGCTCTCTTAAGCGAGAAATTGCCGCATCCACCAGCTTCTGCTGAGTTAAAGTCGATTCGGAAAACCAGCAATCAAAGTTAACACCAAGGGTGGACAATACATACCGCTGAGACGCAAGCATAGCCTGTAAAGGGTTCTGAGTTGAGTTCGCCAAGTCCGTAATATATGCCCCATG
This sequence comes from uncultured Candidatus Marinamargulisbacteria bacterium, assembly GCA_964652635.1. GTDB lineage: Bacteria > Margulisbacteria > Marinamargulisbacteria > SXXA01 > SICP01 > CAMCZW01. The sequence continues at coordinate 8,099 of CAZZBY010000001.1, forward strand.
ATAGCCATTTTCAGGAATCCCCTGACCATTTTTGACTCCATTCACACTGGCATAAAACAAATTCACCTGATTTCCGGCATCATTGATATAAAACTCAGAGTGAACATCAGCTCCTACCCGCTTTAAAAGGGTCACCAGTGAGCTCCCAATCACCGCCCACCGACCATGACCAATATGTAAAGGCCCCGTCGGATTTGCAGAGACATATTCCACTAAAAAACGATCTTCAAGCTTAGGAAACTGAAATGAAGCCACATCAAATCGATTTAACCTAGACCATAATCCACGATCATGAAGTTGAATATTCACAAAACCATTGAGAGGAGATGCAAACGCAAAGGTCAAAAAAGAAGAATCCGCATTCAAAACAGTCGCCACCCGCTCTGAAATCTGCATCGGAGACTGACGCAATTGCTTAGCCAACTGAAAAGCAACATTAGTCGAATAATCTCCATGATTTTCATGACGAGGAGCTTCTAAAATAATTTCAGAGGAAAATCCAATATCAGACTGAGTCAAGGCCTCTGTAATGCAACATTCAATGTCACGCTTCAGCATAATGTAGGTAATGTACATCATCACAGATAACGAGTACAGATGACTGTAAAGAGGATCAAAAATAAGAAGGTTGCTCCAAGACATTTTTTTTAATACAATCAAGCCTTTATAGGCCGGCGTAGCTCAGTTGGTAGAGCAACTGACTTGTAATCAGTAGGTCGGAGGTTCGATTCCCTTCGCCGGCTCCAGAGAAAATAGACCAGGTTAAAGTGCCCTAGATATGCAATTTTCGACAGGTGCGGACTATCATGGAGGTGAAGCCAAAGGCGTAACCAACAATAGTCCAGAAACCGAAAAATCGCATAAGCGAAAATGTAGGTTAAAGTGCCCTAGATATGCAATTTTCGACAGGCGCAGACTATCATGGAGGTGAAGCCAAAGGCGTAACCAACAATAGTCCAGAAACCGAAAAATCGCATAAGCGAAAATGTAGGTTAAAGTGCCCTAGATATGCAATTTTCGACAGGCGCAGACTATCATGGAGGTGAAGCCAAAGGCGTAACCGGTATAGTTAAGCCTGGCGAAAATTGCGTAGATAGGGTACTTTAACCTACATATTGGCCAGATAGCTCAGTCGGTAGAGCAGAGGACTGAAAATCCTTGTGTCGGTGGTTCGATTCCGCCTCTGGCCACCACCTCAAAAAAATCCTAAAGAGTGACAGAATCATGAAAAAAAATCCTGAAAAAGACCTCTTGCCCAATCCCACCAATACCGGAATATTTGGGCTCACCTGCACTCAAGACGAAGCAGATTTCATCATTATTCCAGTCCCATGGGATGTCACGGTCAGCTACCGAGAAGGAACATCAACAGGCCCTGTAGCTGTCATTAAAGCCTCCCCTCAGCTCGACTTATTTAACCCTTCCATCATCGATAAAAACATCAATATCATCTCAGCACTACCAGTCAACCCTCAGTGGAAATCTGAAAATAATCGCTTAAGGACTATTTCAAAAAGACTCATAAAAAAAATGGAAAATGGAGAAATATTTTCTACACAAGACCACGCTGAGTTAGACGATATCAATCATGGATGCGAAACACTACACCAAGAAATCGAAGCCTTATCCAGTATCTACCTCAATCAAGGAAAAATCGTAGGATTATTGGGAGGAGACCATAGCGTGAGTTTAGGAAATATCCGAGCCGTCTCCAAAAAACACCCAGGCCTAGGAGTACTTCAAGTCGATGCTCACATGGACCTCAGAAAATGCTTCGAGCGTTTTCCGTATTCCCACGCGTCGATTATTTATAACTCACTCAGTAATACCAATATTTCAAAAATTGTCCAAGTCGGTATCCGGGATTACTGCGAATACGAGTACAATCAAGTCCAAGAGAGTAACGACAAAGTCATAACATTTTTTGACATTGATCTTAAAAAACAACTCTTTAACGGTATAACTTGGCATTCATTATGCCAAGACATCATCAACACGCTGCCAAAGGAAGTCTATGTGACATTTGACATCGACGGCCTCAACCCCTGCGAATGCCCAGATACTGGAACTCCAGTCCCTGGTGGATTGACATTTTCAGAAGCCGCATACTTGCTTCAAAGCATCAAAGCCAGTAATCGAAAAGTTGTCGGATTTGACTTGGTAGAAGTTACCCCAAGTCAAAATGAAATCAATGTCATCAATGGAGCACGCATGCTATACGAACTCATCAAATCCAGCATGAGTGTATGAAGCAACGACGATTTCACCACCTCAGCATTATCGGATTATCACTTCTGTTTTTACTATCGCATGCAGGAATATCATCATTAGTAATTTCAAGTAAGCAAACTCAGAAGCACAATGATACCTGCCAAGAAAGCTGTTGCTGTGCCCCTGGAAATTGCAACTGTGATCATCATAGAAGCAAATCAGGAACAACCTTAGTATTTGAATCACCAGACTGTAGCCCAATTAAAAAGTCAGCATCGTTGTCATCCCATATAAAAGAAATTCCCATACCAATAGTAGTAGCTGCCATATCTCCTGTCATCAAAGAGTCTAGTGAAATTTCTGAGCAAATCCAATTGCAGATCACGATATCATCACAAGCGTTATTTAGGCCTCCGATGAGTTAGATTTGAAATAATCACCCCCCATCACTTCGTGCCCCCTCTCCAAGAGGGAAATCAGCAGATGACAACAGTCTCACAAAAAAATTCTCTTCTTAGAAGGGGTGGCAGGTAAAGCCTGACGGGGTAGTCACTTAAACTTCACGGGAGACATAAATGAAAATCAGCCAAATTCTAGCAATAGGCCTAGCCTGCATCGTCACAATATCCAGCCTAAACGCAAGCTGCGGATGCGCAAACTGCCCAATAATCAACTACAGCCCAAGCACCGATAAAAGAGTAGAAATCGGGCTAAGCTACGAATACATCAATCAAGACCAAATCTATATCGGTAACAATCGATCCACGGTAGGCGCAATCCCAGAGCATCACGATGAAAAGGAAACCCTCAACATGTTGTACATCGTAAACGCAAAATACGCCATAACCCCGGAGTGGAGACTACGGGCAGCGCTCCCTTACACTCACCGAGTCCATGAACACATCCACAATCATCACGGAGAGCAAGAGATAGAAAAATGGGACATCAGTGGATTTGGAGATATCGAAATCGTGAGCGATCACACGCTCTATCGCAGTGGGGACTCAGAGTTGGGGATAACCGCAGGGGTCAAACTACCAACAGGCAAAACCCACCTCAAAAATAACAAGGAGGAAGAAGCCGAGGTCTCAATACAACCCGGATCAGGATCAACCGATTATTGCGTAGGTCTTTTTTATCAACATGGGCTCATCACAGTCCCCAATACAGATAGGCAGTATATGCGTTTACCCATCATACTTGGCACCACCTACACCATAAGTGGACGAGGCACCGAACAATGGCAATTTGGAAACAAACTACTCGCCAACATCGGCACCAGCTATCTGGTGTCTAAAAAAATATCTACAGGGCTAGATATAACCTACAAATCTCAGAAAAAGGCACTCAGCGGCAGTACAGGTGAGCCATCAGATAACACTGGAGGAGAATGGGTATATATCGCACCAAACATCGTAGTAGCACTAAGCCATGTCATATCACTCAAAACAGTGGCTCAAATCCCAGTATGGCAAGATGTCAATGGACTCCAAACCGTCTCTCCATGGAATCTCCGAGTCGATCTAGGACTTCACTTCTAGCTGAGACCCTACTAAGGGCAACTATCCATGGTTGCCCTTAATGTACCATATCCAACTTAAAGGCAACGTTCCCCAACCGAGCCTTAAAATCCTCATAGGTAAAGGTACGGTCCAAATGAAATATACCATCCTGATCTACGCGACCAATCGAGGGGAGGGGAATTCCATTAAAAAACGTACTTTTAACCATCGTATAGTGCGCCATATCTTTAAAAATTAATTTTTGACCAATTTGAAGAGGTTTATCAAAGGAATAATTTCCAATCACATCCCCAGACAAACAAGTCGTCCCACCCAAGCGATAGGTATACTCCTTTTCATTAGGTTGAGCCGCCCCTTCAATTTCAGGACGATAGGGCATTTCAATCACATCCGGCATATGTGCACTAGCTGAGGAATCAATAATCGCCAAATTCATATCGTTGTACATCAAATCCACAACCGATGCGACTAGAAACCCAGTCCCAAAGACAACACCTTCACCAGGCTCCATAATAAACTGAACATCAAACTCATTACGAACTACTTTAATCAATCGGATCAAGCGATCAATATCATAATTAGGGTAAGTCAATCCATGGCCTCCACCACAATTCACCCACTTCATATGGTGCAACAAATCCGAAAATTTTTCCCGAACCACTTCAATCGTCCGCTCAAGCGAATCCACATGCTTTCCACATAGAGTATGAAAATGAATGCCATCCAACTTAGTAAAATCGAATTTAGATTTATCCATTTCTTCTCGAGTCACACCTAGGCGAGAAAAAGTACAGCATGGGTCATAAAGGGGATAATTCACTTCCGAATGCTCTGGATTAACCCGAAGCCCAATATCAATATGCGGATATTGATCACGAACAAAATAGTAATATCGCTCCAACTGAGACAAGGAATTAAAAACAATATGGTGAGAATACTGACAAATATCATCAATTTCATCGGGTTTATAGGCCGGAGAATACACATGGATCTCCTTTCCAAATGTCTCATGGGCCAACCGTGCCTCATTCACCGAACTGGCCGTTGTCCCACTCAAATACTGAGAAATCAATGGAAATACCGAAAAAGTTGAAAATGCCTTCAATGCCAAAATAACTTTAGCACCCGTTTCGGTTTGAATACGATTCAGTCGTTCCAAATTTGACTTTAATCGTCTCTCATCAATCACGTAGCAGGGGGATGGGATATCAGCTAAGGGCAACATGGGCAATCTCCTTGTAAGGTAATCCAAATTTTTCGACACGCGCCATAAATGGGTCTGGGTCAAGTTCTTCCAGGTTAACCACACCTGGCGTCATCCACACCCCTTCTATCATCAGCACCGCCCCCAACAAAGCCGGCACACCAGTAGTATACGAAATTGCCTGAGCCCCAACCTCACGATAGCATTCATGATGATCACATACATTGCAAATAAAAAGAGTGTGAGGCTGTCCGCTTTGGACCCCTGAAATTAAACATCCAATCGATGTTTTACCTGTATATTTTTCAGACAAAGAATTTGGATCCGGAAGAAGTGTTTTTAAAAATTGAATCGGAACAATTTCAACACCGTTATGGACAACCGGATCAATTCGCGTCATCCCAACATTTTCTAAAACTTTAAGGTGATTTAAATAGGACTCTGAAAAGGTCATCCAAAACCGAAGTCGTTTTACCCCAGGGATATTGACCGCTAAAGATTCCAGTTCTTCATGATACATAAGGTAAGCCTGACGAACGCCAACACCAGGAAAATCAAAGTCAATTTTAACCGACAAAGGATCCGTTTCTTTCCACTGGCCATTTTCAAAATAACGACCACGTTGGGTAATTTCTCTAATATTAATTTCGGGATTAAAGTTGGTAGCAAAGGGAAGTCCATGACTTCCACCGTTGCAATCTAAAATATCAATCGTATCAATTGCGTCAAAATAATGTTTAAGCGCATAAGAACAGTACACATTCGTCACCCCAGGATCAAAACCGCAACCTAAAGTGGCCATCAGACCAGCACACTTAAATCGATCACGATAAGCCCACTGCCAATGGTACTCAAATTTAGCGATATCTGGAGGCTCATAATTGGCCGTATCCAGGTAATGCGCACCTGCTTCTAAGCAGGCATCCATAATCGAAAGGTCTTGATAGGGAAGGGCAAGATTCACAACCAGGGCAGCATGAGTCTGTTTAATCAGCTGACCAAGAGAGGGCACATCGTTAGCATCGACCTGATAAGTTTCAAAAGAAGATCGGCATTTTGCACGAAGATCATCACACACTGATTTTCGACGGCTTGCCACATGAAGGGAAAAAGGCTTAGGATCAAGCAAATCCCATTTGCGGACAAAAACCTGGCCGACTCCGCCAACACCGATCAACAGGACATTTTTGATTATGACTACCTCCTTCAAAAAATCAGATGCGTACTATAGCTAAAAAAAATCTCGTTGTGTAGTAGAAAAAATAATTTAATTATACAAAAATAAAAGAAAGATTTAAGCAATGAAAAATAACTTCTTAGGCTGGCTCATTTCAGTATTTTTCCCTCAACAGTGTATTGAGTGCAAAACGATTCAAAAAACCTCAATTTGCATAAGCTGCATAAGGCAAGTTATAAAATCAGCATCTTGCCAAAACATTATCCAAAAAATTCCAGTTACTTATTATTTCTCGTATGAAACCCTTATTAAGGAAATTCTCCATCAGATTAAATTTAAAAAATCACGAGAATTAGCGATCTTATTTGCAGATCAAATTGCAACCCTACCGCTCCCAAACAGAGTAGATCAAAACAGCCTCATTATCCCCATTCCAAGTCACCCTAAGCGGGTTAAAGAACGCGGCTTTAACCATGTTAACCTTCTATTTGAACAATGGGCAAAATACCATCACCTCACACTCATCCCCATACTTAGGCGAAAAACAAATACACAATCTCTCTTTAATCTCACCAAAAAACAGCGAGAATGTGAACTCAAAAATGTCTTTGAATTAAGTCATTATGACTGCATCCAAGGCAAAAAAATCATATTAATTGACGACATCACCACTTCTGGTAGCACCTTAGCCGAAGCCGCACAATTACTCACAGCCCATGGAGCCTCCCAAGTAATGGCCATCACCCTTGCATTTACCCCACTAGAAAGCCCATGAGCACCTACAAACTCACCCTCAACCAAACATTAATAACACCGCAAAAAATTGCCACTCACTTGATTTCACTAGGCTATAACCGCAGCAACATCGTCATCGAACGAGGTCAGATGACCATTCGAGGAAGTATCATCGATATCTTCCCAGTCAATCATTCTCACCCTATTCGGGTCGAAATCGACTTCGACAAAATCGATAGAATCACCTCATTTGATCCTCAGACTCAGCGCAGCCTAAGTAAAATTAAAAGTACCAATATAAACCCGAATGTCCATACCAAAAAAAATCCATTTCCAGACATCATTCACAGCGAAATACCACCCATCCTAACCGATTTTAAGGAGGGGGACTATGTTGTTCACGAAAACTACGGTATCGGACAATTCAAAGGTCTCATTCGACTTATTCAAAATGGATACGAAGGCGACTACGTCGATCTTCAGTACAAGGGAAAAGACAAAGTCTATGTCCCCATGAATCAACTCCACTTACTTCACCGCTATTCAAGTCAAGAGGGAAGTCCCAAACTAAATAGCCTCAATGACGGCATCTGGAAGCGAACCAAGGAACGTGCCCAACGAGCCATCATCCTCATGGTTGAAGAAATCTATCAACTTAGTAAAGAACGTTTAGGAAAAATCGGATTTCAATTCAAAGAAGACACGGAACATCAGATTGAATTTGAATCCCAATTCCCACACCCACTCACTTCCGATCAAACCAATGCCATCCTGGACATTAAACACGATATGGAAAGCCCATACCCCATGGACAGACTCCTCTGCGGAGATGTCGGATTTGGAAAAACAGAAGTCCTCCTCCGAGCAGCATTCAAAGCCGTTGAAAACGAAAAGCAAGTCGCCATCTTAGTACCTACCACCATTTTAGCCGATCAACATTTCAAAACATTTAAAAAACGGTTTAAAAATTTTCCATATCGCATCGAGTTTCTCTCCAGATTTACCGACGATGTCACCGAAAAAAAAATCATTCAGGACATAAAAAAGCATAGAGTCGATATTCTCATCGGCACCCATCGAATCATCCAAGAAGACATCCAATTTGCAGACTTAGGCCTCCTCGTCATTGACGAAGAACATCGATTCGGCGTCACCAACAAAGAAAGACTTAAACAACTCACCCCAAATGTCGACATAATTACGGTCAGTGCGACACCCATTCCACGCACACTTTATACCGCACTAACCGGAGGGCGACATATTTCAAATATCCTTACTCCACCATTTAAACGAAAACCAATCACCACCTATGTCTGCGAATACTCCAATGACATCGTAAAAGAAGCCATCGCCATCGAAACTCAACGCCACGGAAAAGTATTTTATCTCTATAATTCCGTCCAACATATCGATACAAAATATCATGCATTACAGACCATATTCCCTGGGATCAACATTACCATTGTTCACGGACAAATGACCAAAAGCCAACTCCAAAAATCAATGGAAGAATTTCTAGGGCAAAAGGGCCAAATTCTCTTATGTACCACCATCATTGAAAATGGACTCGACATCCCTGAAGCCAACACCATCATCATCGAAAACGCCCATGAATTTGGCCTCTCTCAAATTCACCAATTACGAGGGAGGGTAGGGCGTACAGAGACACAAGGCTACGCCTACATGCTGACACCTCCACAACACAATATCAGTCAAGACGCACTCAAACGTATCCAAGCCATTAAGGAATATACTGCATTAGGTGCCGGCTACAAACTCGCCTTGAAAGATCTCGAAATCAGAGGTGCCGGCACCCTCCTAGGGAATGCCCAATCCGGCCAGATGACCGCCGTTGGATTTGAAATGTACTGCCAATTATTAGAAGACGCACTACAACTCTCCAAAGAAGGCCAAATTAAGCGAGAAATCCCCCTTCTCAAAGAGGAATACTGTGCTATCCCCGAAGATTATATCCCCAATCAAAACGAACGCCTCGCTATCTACCAAAAACTCAATAAAATTAAAACTTACCCACAACTTGTTGACATCGAAGCCGAGCTCAAAGACCGTTACGGAAACATCCCCAAAATCGTCATCGCGATTCTAGACAGCCTCGAACGCAGCTTATAGTCTGATCCTGATACACCATGCATTAGCAAAATTTGGACCGGAACAAGATAATACAACAAATTTAGCCCCCTTCTCATCTTTTAAATAGAGTAAAAAATGCTATACTTCCTTCATGGAAATCAAGCGAGTGAATATATCAAACCCAAATTGGGACTCCGGCAGTGGAAAAAGCATTGCCGAAAACGTGGCAGTCGTTCTTGATTTAAACAAAAGAAAAATTGCAGTAAAACGTAAAAGTATTCAAGAAGTCGCAAAAGGCCTTGCCGAAATTGCATACTCGATGGGAGACACTAACGACATCGATTTCCTCTCCGAATGGATTACAGAAAACATCGAAGAAGGCCTAAGCCTCGCTGAAAAAAGACGCCGAAAAAAAGCCAAAAAATAAACAATGCACCTAGGAATTAATATCGATCACATTGCCACCCTTAGGGAGGCGCGAAGAGAAAAGTTCCCAAGTATCCCCCAAGCAGCTCAAGTTGCACTTACTTCCGGCGCAGATAGCATTACCATTCATCTCCGTGAAGATCGCCGCCACATCCAAGATTACGACCTTATAGATCTCCAATTCGTACCCAAACTTAATCTCGAAATTGCCTCCGAAGATAACATGATCGACATCGCCACCAAATTCGCACCATGGGCAGTCTGCATTGTTCCCGAGAAACGGCAAGAAATCACCACCGAAGGTGGACTCAATATCGTCGATCGATTTGAAAAAATCAGAGGTCATATCGATAAACTCAAAAGCAAGCCCATCATTGTTTCTGTGTTCCTCGAAGCCGACAAAGCCCAAATCGAAGCAGCCAAATCCGCAGGTGCACATGCCATCGAAATTCACACAGGATCCTATGCCAGAGCGATCGATAAAACCTACGATCTCCAAAAAATCCAAAAAGCCGCCGAATTTGCTCACTCCATCGGACTCAAAGTTCACGCCGGCCATGGATTAGACCTTCAAAACGTCCTGCCAATTGCAGCAATCCCACAAATCACCGAACTTAACATTGGCTTTAGCATCGTGGCAAATGCACTCTTTATCGGCCTCGGTCCCGCAGTGTCCGAAATGAAAACACTGATTACATAAAGGGACTGTTGCGAAATACCCCAGATGTACAATTGATCGCAATGCACAGACTATCTTGGAGGCGGAGCTTCAGCGTAGCCGGTATAGTGAAGCATAATTAAATCCTCTATGTCATCACTCCAAAAAATTCGTTTAGTCGTCTTAAAGCTGTATGAAGCAAAGCAAATTCTTCAATGAAGTAAACTCAAAAATTCAGACCGTGTCGCCGCATTTTCTCTAAAAATACCCAACATGCATGATGTTTTCATAACCGAATTTTGCTTTTCAACTCCACGCATCATCATACACAGATGCTGAGCTTCCACCACAACCGCTACCCCTAAAGCATCGGTTACTTCAACAATCGACTCTGCAATTTGATGGGTCAGTGTCTCCTGAATCTGAAGGCGACGCGCAAACACATCAACCATTCGTGCCACCTTGGATAATCCCAGTACCTTATTACGAGGCACATAGGCCACATGACACTTACCAAAAAAAGGAAGTAAATGATGCTCACACAAGGAATACAATTCAATATCCTTCACCAAAATCATATCTTTATTGGCCGTCTCAAATACAGCACCGTTAACCACTTCATGAATATCCATCCCATATCCATGAGTTAAATATTTCATCGCTTCAGCAGCACGGGTAGGGGTATCCAGCAGCCCATCCCGATAAGGGTTTTCACCTAAGGAATGAAGCAATTGCAAATAAAGAGAGTCTAAACTCATACGCTCGTAACCACCTTAAGTACGGCCTCAGCATGATCTGCCGCTTTCACATCTTTCCAAACATAGGCCACATGCCCTTGCTCATCAATCAGATAAGTAGATCTCGCAATCCCCATATACGATTTGCCATAGTTTTTCTTTTCCTGCCAAACCCCATATGGACCAATAATCTTCATCTCACCATCACTAAGTAACTCCACAGTTAAATCATATTTCTGACAAAATTGAGCGTGAGAGTCCACCGAATCCTTTGAAACACCTAAAACAACCGTATTATGAGCCACAAATTGAGAGTAAAGTTTGGTAAACCCAATCGCCTCTGTCGTACATCCAGGAGTATCATCTTTAGGATAAAAGTATAAAATCACTTTTTTGCCTTTCAACTGAGACAAAGAAACTGACTTCCCTTGGTGATTGAGTACACTAAAATCTGGGGCAACATCTCCGATAGTCAACATAACGTTAATACTCCTTTATAAATGCAATAAAAAAAGTGTACCTCTACCTCCAATCAATATCAAACCTTAGATAGACGTCACTCGATATCGAGTCAATTTCAAGCACACCATAGGTGCCGAGTGAAACGCTTGGGGCTTCTCAAGTCCAACAGACACCGATTTTAATCTCAAAAATCGTAAAAGCAACTCATCCGCAAGACTTACCGCAAACGCTTCAATTAAATCAAACTGATGGTGAGTAGAAAATTCCATAACCGTCTCCAAAACAGCGGCATAATCTACGGTATACTCTACACGATCATGCAAAGCAGCATCAGTCATATCAAAAAACAATGTCACAGAAACCACAAGAAGCTGGGGAGCGACCCGTTCATGCGGTAATATCCCAATGATTGTATTGATCGCAATTGGATGTAGTGTAATACTGTCCACGCAGGTCATTGTAGAAAAGGAGCAGAGAGATGACAACCAAAACAGGAGAAATACTACTCACAAGGCGTGAAGTTTTTTCCGCATCTCACAGACTTTATTGCCCTCAATTTTCCGACCAAGAAAATCAGAAAAAATTTGACAAATGCACTCACATTCACGGGCATAACTACTCTATCGAAGTCACACTCAAAGGCATCCCTAACGAAAACGATGGCATGGTGATCAACCTCCATAAGCTTAAAGAAATCATCCAAAAAGTCATCATTACCAAAGTCGACCATCGCTACATGAACGACGATATCCAGGAGTTTCAAGGAAAGCATCTCCCCACCACCGAAAATATGGCTATTCTTTTTTGGAAGTGGCTAGAACCTCATGTTCCAGAAGGAAGTCTCTACAAAATCAAACTCATCGAAACCGAAAATAATTGGGTCGACTACTACGGTTAAAATTTTTCAAAAAAATTACCGATAACTCAGTACATCATATTTAACACAAAATGGAGCTCATACGGGGGATCCTCATATGACCATAGCCATTCACAAAATAATTGCACATCAGCTCACAAGTAGCTTGAGAGTTAGAGCTTTCTCTAGAGGAAAAAAAGATCTCCCCAAACCAACCGCCGAAGCACCTCCTATCCAAGATTTAGAAAAAACACTCGCATCTGCCTTCTGTGCATCTAGAGTAGATCCAATTTTTAAAAAAACAAAGGATAAAGCAGTCCTAATCGAAGCCGCAAAAGCATTTTACCAAGCAAACAAAATTACACATCTCACAATAGAAGCGATAGAAACCACAATCACGCTCATGAAAGTCATCAGAGTCGCCGTAGAAGACTTACTGCCAGATCCCCGAATCCCAGAATCCATGAAACCCTATTTAAATACCGACAATATCATTTATTTTATTTCCATTTTGTATAAGCGAATGCCACAAGGCTCGTTTAGAGAAAGTCAAACCTCAATTAGACGATACACAAAATTAGTCAATGACATCCAAGCAAAATTAATCGATCACAATCATCCAAAAGCACTTGAATTTAAACCCAGAAAGGAATTCCTCATTAATTGGTGTCGTATTTTAATCGAAACCACCAGTCACCCACTATTATTAAATGAAAGAGAAAATGCAGCTTACATGACAGCAAATAAAGACAAATTAGATCAATTATTTGGGGCTGAAGCCAAATTAGTATTGTTTATTTGTATGGTTGATGACATTGCCGACATTCTTCAAGATGAGAAACTATTAAGTTATTTCATCAACATCCCAGATTTAATCAGCCTCCCAGCTGATCAAGTTTCAAATGAAATTAAAAAAATCATGGTAACCATGAAAAAAGACGGATACGGAGAGTACGCTGAATTTTTTGAATTTGCAGGAGAGATGTGGTCAGAATCAATTTTTGAAATTCATACCATCATGGACCATGAACTTGCGGAAGACATCAGATCCAGAGAAACGCTAGAAGCAGCCATTATTACCAACATTAAAAAAGTAATGTTTAGCATGTCACAATCAGTCTCAATCAATGTCAGACCCGAAACCTTCAAAGGACATTATGATGATGTCGAAAGAGATTTGGCCCCCAATATGCTCATGACCTTCTTTAAAGCAATCGAAAAGGGACTATTAAAATCAGAAAAAAGAGAAATCGACCCGAAAACAGAAGCCACTCTCGATCGAATATTTGAAATGGGAGAAATTATCGGCCATTCAGGAAACAACATTGCAACCTTAATGAGAGAAATTCAAAATGGAGATATTTCCAATACACTCATCCTCATTATCGACGCAAAACTCCGAAGCGACCTAAGTCTATGGGGAATGTCATTTAATCGCTACCTAGACTCCCTGTTCGCAAGTCAAGCCCACAATATCTCTGAGACCATCATCAGTTTTTTAGAATTAGCCGTCGAATGCTCAAAATCCAATAAAAAGTTAATGGCACTAGCCACAGAATTTTGTACGGCAAAGAAGGTCGAATTACACGAATTTGCCGACACCCTCTCAGATATCAAAAACGATGAAGAAATTCATCAGTTCAAAACAAAGTACCTCCAGCATGACGACGATCAGAGATTTCAAGAAATAATGAAGGAGTTACAGCATAAAAGCATAGTATTAAAAGCAGTTCAGCTAATTTTAGACGACAAAAAAACCACCCCTCTCCAAACCTACTACGAACGAATCAACACTTATTTTGATAAAATAATGCGAGAGTTTGATACAATTAGCGTGCCGGGATCAGATCAGTATGTCAAAGGGATATATAATTTATTTGTTTTATACTTACTATTCAAATCAGACATGTAGTGGGATTTAAATGAAACAATTTAAAAAAAACAACCTCGTAGAAGCACTTTCTATTACATGCATCATTCTATCTATTCCGTATTTCTTTATTTTTCGCTACTTTCAGCTCTTTTTTATCGGAGACCTCATTCTTGGATTTTGCGTTGCCTTTTTAATCCCACTATATTTATCCAGAAACAGCTATCCCAAACTCGCTAATTTAGTCTTAGTCATTGTGGCCACCGGTTTACTGACATTTTATGCCCTCATCCTAGGCAAGGAATCTGGTGCCCAACTTGTCCTATTTTCAACGGTCACAATCCCGATTGCACTCTATAAAAAATCACAATTCTGGCAGGTATTTTTAATTACCCTCATCCCAATCTCTGCTGCATATTTTTTAGAAATAGTCAATTATCATTTCTTACTTACCCCCATCCAATTATCACCAGAAGTCAAAAAGTTTTTTCATTTTTGCGCCATGTTTACGACGTTTTCCTTTAGCATTTTATCGTCATACCTGTTCTATAAATCCAGAAAAAACTATGAAAAAGAAATTTTAAAATCCAATAGTCGACTCACTACTAATATTGCCTGGACCACACAAATCGCCCAAAAGCTTCAACGAGTACTCGAAAGTGAAATGTCCAAAGCTCATTCCCTCCAAAAGTCAATTCTTCCAACCACCCCTCAAAAATACGAAGGTCTGGTCATCGATTATGTCTACATACCGTCTCGATACATTAGCGGGGACTATTTTGACTTTTTCCCCATCTCCAAAACTCAAATCGGAATGACCATGGTCGACGTCGTTGGAAAGGGTATTGCCAGCAGTATTGAAGTCTTTAGTCTCCGCACCATAATCCACATCCTCAAAGAACATTGGAAAACCCCCAAAGAACTCATCGAGACCCTCAATCGCATAGCCAGTACATCCGATGTGATCAAAAAGTATGTCCCCATGATCTACCTCGTCATCAACAGTGAAAAAAGAACCGTTACCTACATCAACGCCGGCCACGAACCAGGTGCCATCCTCAGATATCAAAACAATCATTACACCATTGAGCATCTCCATACCACCAATGCCCCCATTCAAACCGGACATTCCAATGAAGTTTACAAAGAAATCACAGTAGTTTTAGGAGAAAAAGATCGATTCATCCTCTTTACCAACGGCTGTCTCAATGTTAAAAATGCCAGCGAAATCAGACTGTCTCAAGAAGGGTTTGACACCATCTTGCTCAGCTTAAGCAACCACCCCCTACGAGATCTCGCCAAAGCAATCAGATCCCATCTCGACCGCTACCGAGGGGCAAAACCGCTAGAAGACGATATAACGATAGTAACATTTGGATTTGGGTAAAGACAGTATGGTTGAGCTTACCACTCCAAAGTTCCAGTCTGATACTCTCTCACAGTCCCTTCAAAAAAGTTCACTTCAATCATACTACCTTGAGTAAACTCATCCAACCAAGGATACGGATTTTGGCTTCCCCATTGAGGAGTCATTCCAATACTTTTTAGACGAACATCCCCAACAAACTGTAAATACTCTTTCAAGCCATCTTTAGTAAGCCCCAAAATGCCATCCCCAACACAAGCTGCACCCCATTGGTATTCCATATCCACCGCATCAATAATATTTTGACGGATACGGGCTTGAAACTCCTCCGTCCAAAGCTCAGGCTGTTCCTCTTTAATAGTATTAGTAATATGAACAAATAGACGTAAATGCATATCTTCATCACGGTTGATAAACTGAATCATCTCTCCGCTCCCTTGCATTTTGTTATTCCGTCTTAAGACATAAAAAATTAAAAAGGCACTAAAAAAGTAAATTCCCTCTAGGATAATATTACTCACACAGGCTTCCAGAAACATCTGATCAGCTTCAAATGTCCCTGTTTTAAAGTGGGGGGAGGAGATCTTATTGACCGCTTTTAAGACTGTCTGATTTTTTTCATAAAGTTCTTTATCTTGACGATAAAGCCCATACACTTCTTCGGGGTCAAGTTGCATTGCTTCAACCAACGTTGCATAGCTTTGAACATGTAAAGCCTCCTCAAAAGTTTGGCGTGTCACAGCCAATACTACTTCAGGACTTGTAATATGCCGAATGATATTACAGGCAAGGTTATTAGTTTGAAGCCCATCCAAATTCGAGACAAAGGCCAAACTACGAGAAAATACTTTACGTTCTTGCTCCGTAAGAGCCTCAGGATCATTCCACATCCCCACATCCGATTGCAGAGGAACTTCCTGTGGAACCCATGTATTTTTAATCATTTTGTCAAACAAGTCATAAGCCCAAGGATGCTTAAGTGGAGAAATTTGCATTAATCCATCATCGTATCCGTTAATCACACGTCGTTTATTAATAATATCCGCATTACTGACTTTAGACGCTTTAAAGTCACCTTGAAACAAGTTAGGTGTAGCCATTTAATAGTAACCTCCAGTTATTGACACGCTTCGCATTCAGAACCATCCGAAAGAACAGGTACAGGAGAAGTTCCATTGACAGTCATCGAGGAGACAGCCACATTAATCGACGAGGAATGGACATAAACCTCAGTCAAGGGCTTGACCAGCGGTGACGCTGCCACAGATTGTACAGGCTCAACTTCCGGAATTGCATCCCCTACAGATGATTTTTGAATTTGAGATGCACCAACAGTTCGTAAATAATAAGTCGTTTTGAGACCATATTCCCATGCCATCAAGTATGTGTCACTAATTGCTTTTCCGCTTTTAGTATTCACAAACACATTGGTAGATGCCGATTGATCAATCCATTTCATCCGCTTTGAAGCAGTTTGAATAATCCAAGACGGAGAAATTTCAAAAGTTTCCTTGTACTTATTTCGAATTTTAAAGGGAATTTCCTGGATATTTTGAACTGATCCATTATGCAATTTAATCTTTTCGATGATATCCCGATTCCACATCCCTAATGCTTGCAAATCATCAATCAAATATCGGTTAATCACTACAAAGTTACCAGATAGATTTTCCTTCATATAAATATTTTTGAAAATCGGCTCTGTACACGGGAAGACCCCTGCAATATTAGCAATCGTCGCAGTCGGCGCAATTGCCATCGTATTCGAGTTGCGCATTCCATTCGCTTTCACAAAGGCTTTCAGGTGATCCCAATTCAAGCGGGTCTTGCGATCCACTTTAATCGCACGCCCACGCTCTTTTTCCAACAGATTCAATGTGTCCAACGGAAATATCTGCCGACTCCATTTACTACCTTCATATGTCTCATACGCACCACGCTCAGCAGCAAGTTTGGCACTGGCCTTAATCGAGTAATAGGACACCATTTCCATCGATGCGTCTGAAAATTCCAAATTAGCATCCGAGTCAAAGGCAATATTCAACTTAATAATGGCATCTTGATATCCCATCATCCCAAGCCCAATCGCACGGTGACGCATATTAGCCGTCAAAGCTTCTTTTGTGGGGTAAAAGTTATTATCAATCACGTTATCCAACATCCGAATACCCACATCCAATGTTTTTTCAATTTTAGCTTCGTCCAAACGACCATCCGTCACCATATTGGCCATATTAATACTTGCCAAGTTACAGACTGCCGTTTCATCAACAGACGTATTCAAGGTAATTTCAGTACACAAATTAGAGGAGTGAACAACTCCAACATGATCCTGAGGACTACGTACATTAGCAGGATCTTTAAATGTTACCCAAGGATGACCCGTTTCATACAACATCGTGAGCATTTTTCGCCATAAATCCTGAGCTTTCATAGTCTTTGCACGAGGCAAATTCATCGCCTCATATTCCTGATATCGACGCTCAAACTTTTCACCATACAAATCATGCAAATCGCTCACATCTGACGGGCAGAAAAACGTCCAGTCACCACCATCAATAACCCGCTTCATAAATAAATCAGGAATCCATGCCGCAGTATTAATATCATGAGCACGACGACGCTCATCACCAGTATTTTTTTTAAGCTCTAAAAACTGCTCAAAATCAAGATGCCATACTTCCATGTACGCACACATCGCTCCTTTACGCTTACCCCCCTGATTCACCGCCAACGCCACATCATTAAAAATTTTAATAAACGGAATGACACCCTGAGACATTCCATTCGTCCCCTTAATCCGAGACCCAGTTGCCCGAATCGATGTCCAATCCGTCCCGATACCGCCAGCCCATTTACTCAACTTGGCATTATCCGAATACACCTTAAAAATATGATCCAACGAATCATCCACCGTATTCAGATAACAGGAACTCATCTGACTAAACATCGTCCCACTATTAAAGAGAGTAGGGGTAGAAGACACCAAGTCCATCTTAGACAAGACATGGTAAAACTCAATTGCTCGCGCCTCACGATGATTTTCCTGAATCGCCAAACCCATGGCCACCCGCATCCAAAACCATTGAGGCAATTCATAAATCGCCCGTTTATCCGACCGATCCCTCAACAAATATCGATCCAATAAAATCTGAGTCCCCAAGTACAAAAACAAGCGATCTCGATCAGGCTCCAAAGCCTCACCCAAAATATCCAAATTAAAGGTATTCAGGTCAGGACGAAGCATTTCAAGCTCAATCCCTTGAGCCACATACTCTCTAAACAATTGTTTATAGGAGACATCTGTAAGTGCTCCATTAAATGGCTGAGCCAACACCTGCTTATAAACCCCATTCAACGCAATTCGAGATGCCAAATAAGAGTATTCATAGTGACGCTCAATTCGCTCCTTTGCCGCACTCAAAATCAAAAGTTCAATGTCTTTTTTAGAAATATTGTCATACATCTGAGGCAAAATCGCATCAACCATTTCAGTAATGGACACTTGAGTCAAATCCGAACTCAATAATTTCAAGCTATCCTCAATGGCTTTCGCATCAAAAATAACCGTCTCAGTCTCACTCACTTTGACTTGAAGGGCATTATCCTCAATCTGGCTAATCACTCGTTCCTGACGAATCTGCTTATGGCGTTCACGATAAACGATATAATTACGAGCAATTCTAGAAAACCCACCTTCCATCAAGGCTTCTTCAACAAACTCCTGAACCGTTTCAACCGTTAAATTCGCTTTGTAGGACTCCGACAAATGCGCCAATCGGTCCAACACCAAATTTGTAATTTCAGACACAGCCACATCATTGGACACATTTTCAGATAAAAATGCCTTACTGATAGCCGTATAAATGCGATTAGCGTCAAAACTAACCACTTCGCCATTTCGCTTGGTAATCATGATGATGGTATTCATTACTATTTTCTCCTCTTTTGAGTAATTTTTAGACACAGAACAACGGGACATCCCTCCAGATCAAGCAAGCATCAAGGCATATTCATCCCTAAAAGCGTGATCATGCAATAGCTAAAAAAATGGATAATATCGGTAGTAGTTACAACGTAGTTTAATTATAGAAATCTCCAACCCAAAGTCAAACCTTCACACTCTATAAATATCAAACAAAACTTTAGCTTTGAATTGTCAGTACAACAAATTTAATAAAGTCACCTATTTTTTCTTGTATAAAAGACTCCCCACTACCAGAGTTCGCAGTATTTGTCCGTGAGTTGCAGCTTCTGAAATC
>CAZZBY010000002.1:0-24673 GCA_964652635.1 uncultured Candidatus Marinamargulisbacteria bacterium
TCGCTCTATCCTGGAAAATGTTGCGAAATGCCCCATCCTTTATACCCGTCCTAAATCAAATTCTGGATTTATCTTACTGTGTGTATATACACTGCGAAGACCCACAATTCAATTTTGAACGGGTATAACTCTATCGTATACTTGAGTTTTTTTCGCTTATTCAGTAGCTGCAGCGGCTTCTTCGGCTTCGACGTCGATACCTATGATTTTAGCATCGGCTTTGACTGTGGAGATGGCATGGTAACCGCAGTCGACGTGATGCGTTTCACCTGTGACACCGCCGGATAGGTGAGAGGCGAGGTAGAGGCCGGAGTTGCCGACTTCGTCTAAGGAAATATTGCGTTTCATTGGAGATCGGGCTTCAGTAATTTTATAGAGGATATCAAATCCACTAATCCCTTTAGCGGCTAAGGTTTTGACGGGGCCGGCTGATAGCGCATTGACTCTAATCTTTTCTTTTCCAAGTTCGGCGGCGAGATAGCGGACTGTGCATTCTAGTGCCGCTTTGGCGACGCCCATGATGTTGTAGTTTGGGACATAGCGTTCTCCACCTAAGTAGGATAGTGTGACAATGGATCCGCCATTGGTCATTAATGGGCGGGCTTCCCGTGTGATGGGGATCAGAGAGTAGGCACTGACTCCCAATGCAAGATCCCAACCTTCCTTTGTTTGATTGTAAAAATTTCCACCTAAATCTTCGCGGTTTGCGAAGGCGACGGCGTGGATGACGAAGTCGAGTGTGCCATAGACCCGCTTAAATTCTTTAAAAACAGCTTTGATTTCGTCGTCATTGGTGACATCGCATGCTATGATGAGGTTTGACCCCATTTCTTCGGCGATGGGTGTGACGCGATCTTTCATCATTTCGCCGGCATAAGTAAATGCCATTTTTGCGCCATGGTCATGCAGTTTTTCGGCGATTGCATGGGCAATACCACGTTTATTGCTGACCCCAAATACAATCCCTTTTTTGCCTTCCATCAATTTGCTCATGGCATTTTCCTTATTATTTTAAAATTTGGATTTTTTTATTTTATTCCTAGACTACTCTTTTATACAAGTGATTTAGGGATGGGGTGATTTTGATGCATCGTTAAATCCTCTGGAAAAGGGATTTGGTTAGAGTATAATACGGACATGTCTCAGTTTTTTAGGGGATTTTTGGTGATTATGATCATTTTGGGGATAGCAACGGTTGCTGTAGCCCAGATGGATGCACTTAAGTCATCCTCTTATTATGCACTTCGTGGTCAACGGATTGAACCCGCTTCTCAACCCAATACGTTGTCGCCTAAGCAAATGTCGGACTTGATTTACTATAATCAACAACGTAATGATATGTTGAAGGCTGAGTTGGCGCGGGCTCATCGTGATATTCAGGAGCTGGGTCGCCAAGTCAAAGAGATGAATACCTCTCTTACTCAGTTTAAAAATTACTACTTTAGACAGATGTAGCGGGATTAAAACATGTCAAATATGGGAAGTGACTTCTGTAGATGGATGTGGTTTCGTTTGGGTGAGACTTAGTTGTTAAAGTCAGCGATGCAATTTTTACCGTGATAGATCGACAATTTTCTATATGATGAGTTTAGATGGGTGGTTTGAATAATGGCTTTGAGTAGTCCTAGTGGATCTGTTTCTAGTCGGGGCCCTTTACGGCGTCCCCATCTTCCTCCGAGTTGGCAGCCTCGGAAACCTCGAGGTTCTTTTTTGGATATGGGGGCATCCGCTCCTCCGTCTTTTGGTCCACCTTCTACACTGACTATTTCAGGAGTCCCCATAGTTACTGATGCCGAAAGTGATACTGCCAGTGGCTCTGATCATGGTCGGCCTGGTTTGGCTTTAGGCGGTGATCTGCATTCTGAATCTGGGGAGGGTGAGTTTTCATCTCGTACTTCAGCTTCTAGTCAAGAGCACTTGTCTTTAGCTTCAATGCCTCAGCGGCAACCTCCAGAATCGTTATCAGATGCTATTAGGGAGATGCAAGTGAAGGCTAAAGCTGTAGGTGGGGGTAAGAAGAAAGCTTCTTCTGGAGAGGATCGGCCTCAAGCTCGGAAAGATGGCTCATCTTCTGATGTCCCAAAAACTCAGTCTAGAGTTGCTGGGTTGGTTAGTCAATTTGAAAGCCCATCCGAAGTAGTGACGACAAGTCCGGTTAAGCTTAATTTGGGACAGACTAGGCTAAATGCAGAATATCTTAGGCGTGCTCAAGCGATTCATGATCAGTATGCTCATGTTCGGTTTCCTTCTGGACAATGGTACACTGATTATTCTTCGGCGTTTTCAGCGTGTCCTAATAAGGCTCCAATGCGTGGAGATCATGATGGTGAATCTATTGGTCTATTGGGAGTTGTGATTTCTGCTGACCTTGTGGCCCGGAATGGCACCTCTATTGAAGCACTTCGGAATCGCTTTTTGTCTGATTTGGATGCTTCACCTGTTTATTTTGAGCAGTGGGCAGAGTCTGTTCAGATATCGGCACATCAATATTATGATGCGGTAATGAGTCTAGAAGGGGATTCTCCAGAAATTCGGTTTTTAAAGGCTGAGGCGCGTTATTTTGGTACTACTCCAATTGAATCTTCAGATGATGAAGATTCTCAGTGTTCCCGTGGGTATGTGGCGTATCGGCTGGAGTTTCATGCGGTAGAGCATGGTATGCAGCAAATGAGTGTCCAGGCTGTGTTGAGTCCTTTTTTGGCAGCCGCAACATGGAGTACTTGTGCGCCTGATAGTGTCGATGCTGCTCATGCTTTGATCACTCATAAATACATTCCATTTTCTCGATATATGGAGAGTTTTTATCGTAGTGTAGATGCTCAATGTAGTTCCATGGCAATGGTGAATAATCCACGTTTACGTGTATTTCATCAGAAGTTGATAGAATTTAATGAGGCGTTAGCCTCTGGAAATGTGGCTTTCTTGGGAGTTTGCTTTCATGAGCTTCAAGATCTGATGAAGGATCTTGTAAAGGATCATCTTTTGCCTGAAGCCTATCGTGTCAATTTAGCTGAGTTTGCTCGTGAGATCGAACAGTCTTTTGCTGATGCTGTTGAGCCGGATACTCTTGCTCAATTTTTTTATTTTGCGGTTCAGTTAATCAGTCCTCCGGCGAGTGGTGAAGTGGCTGTGCCGGCTCCAGGAAGTATATTTGCTGGTGTTTATCAGGATTTAAAGCTACGTTTGGATGCTCAAAGTACGGTTGATGGTAAATATGCGACCTTGTATCAATTTATTGAAGATCAAAGTGATCAGCAGTCCTCGCCGATTCAACGTTTATTGGCTGCAGGTGAACATTTTACATTAAAATCTACTCATCGCGATCGTGTTTTAACTACTTTGGGTGAGATGTATGGGGATCACCATTTTAACATCCGCTTTACGCCGCCTTCTGATCAGACAGCAAAAAAAGGACATCGTCGGATTCAGTCTGATCCTGGACCTTGTCGTACTGAAGAATTTACTTTGAAGGAAGCTTCTGCTGCTGATACATCTGCTGCTGGTGTTTCTTCTTCTCCTTCTTCTGCTGTTCCTGAAGTCCCTGTCCCTGCTGTTTCTGCTTCTGCTGCTCCTGTTGCTGATATCCCTGCCTCTGTTGTTGCTATTCCCACTGCTGAAGTCCCTGTCCCTGCTGTTTCTGCTTCTGTTGCTATTCCTGCTGCTGCTGATATCCCTGCTCTTGTTGCTGGTATTCCTGTTGCTCCTGAAGTCCCTGTCCCCGTTGTTTCTGCCGCTGCTGCTGCTGATATCCCTGCCTCTGTTGTTGCTATTCCTGCTGCTTCTGAAGTCCCTGTCCCCGCTGTTTCTGTCGCTGCTGCTGATATCCCTGCCTCTGTTGTTGCTATTCCTGCTGCTTCTGAAGTCCCTGTCCCCGCTGTTTCTGCCGCTGCTGCTGCTGATATCCCTGCCTCTGCTGCTGGTATTCCTTCCGGCGTATTTTCTCATGCTTCTCCAGTTCCAGATGATTTTCCTAAGTCGGATTCTCCAGCTGGGACTTCTTCGCCGATAGAGCCTCCTCTTGTAGTTGATCCTCCTTTTGGTGGGATTCCAGCTGCCCCTCTTTCGAGTGTAAATCCTCCTCCTGAAAAACCTGTGGCCCCTACGGTAGCGCCATATAAGTTTTATAAAAAGGCTCGGTTAGTCATCCTGTTGCTTCGATTCTCAAGGTTATTTGCTGCAGCGGCTAGTGCATCTGGATTTTCTGGATCTACCCAAGGTGCGGCAGCGATGCCCACAGGGCATACTCCAGATCAGGGTGGGTTTGCTAGGGAGACTTTTAATGCAACTGCACCTGATAAATATCGAGATGCTGCTCAATCTATCCGTAAACTGGTTCCTCAAACGGTAGTGCCATCTGTTACGGTTGAAGCTCCAGTGATACTTGCACCTAACGTAAAATTACCTGAAGTGAAGTTGCCTCCACAGAAGTCAGTGACTCCCCTACCTTCTGGGGATGCTGATGCTGAATTTTCTGAAGAAGATGAAGATTTTGAAATAACACCTGTACCTTCTTCTGCCTCCTCCTCGTCTCCCTCCCGTACTGTCACTCCTGGTTCTCTGATCGACGAGCAAGAGGCAGATTTCTCGCCTTTTGGACTTGACGATGGTTTTGATCGACAGCCTATCTCTTCTCGCTCTACCTCTCCTGAGGATTCCGCTGAAGAGAGTGCTAAGAGGTTCACTCCGATTACTCCCTTCCTATCGACTGAGGAACTGCCTGAGCCTTCTTCTTTAACGAGGAGTACTTCATCTAGTTTACCTCGGCCTACTCCTACGAGACTATCGGATACTCCTGTAATAGATGCTTCTGAAATAAGGGCGAGTTCATCTCCCCATGATACTTTGACGGGTTTACCTACTGATTTCTTGGATTTGGATAAAGCGGCGGCTATGGAGATTGGTTTTTCTCCGATGGTGAGTGACCATTTTAGAAGTAATTCTTCGGCATTACCTGATTCTGCCCCATATTCGTTTGTGGTTTATCCAGAGAGGTCTGGATTTGTGGTGTCGTATCGTGTCAATACTGAGTCTGAAAATCGGGTGGTTCGTCGATTGTGTCAGGATGTTTCTGATGTAGAAGAGTTTTGTGCAACAGTACAGCGTTATGCTGAGACTTCTTCTCCTCGTACCCTTCCTGAGGGCTTAGCTATTTTTTCTCTCACTCCAGATGACGGTCGACCAACGCCTGTGTGTATGAAGGATCCTCATCGCACTTGCCGTTATACTAATATTTTGCCTCCAATGCGGACCATGGTGGGATTAACACCTGACGAACAAATGGCTGTTGATCGTGCTGTTCAAGCGGGTGAGTGCTTGGATATCCCACGACGGGATAAAGGGCAAGCTCAACTTTTCCCTGCTAATCATATTCGTGATCGTCATCTTATTGCTTGCGAAGGGCCTAAAACAACCAATGTAGATGCATTTTGGAATATGGTTTGGCAACAAGATACAACTGTGATTGGAATGGTGACAGGGCTTGTTGAAGGTGGAAGAGAAAAATGTACGCAGTATTGGCCATTGCAAACGGATGAAGTTCTTCGATTGCCTGATGACATGACGATCACTATGAAATCCGATACTCCTGTCACGGGTGAGGATTATACCCTTAGAATATTTGAAGTGACTAAACATGGTGAGACGCGGACTGTTTATCAATTTCACTTTACCGAATGGCCTGATCATGGGGTTCCTCAGGATAAGGCAGATCGATCTGGGGCTCAACGGGTGACTCGCTTCGTTCAATGTCTTCGTAATGCACAGGATGAGTTGGGGGGTCGTATGATTGTTCATTGTTCTGCCGGTGTTGGCCGAACTGGAACAGTATTGGCGATTGATGCTGCACTTGAAATGAGAGATCAACACTTGTCACTGGAGCAGTTTAATTTGAGTGATACTCTTGCTCGTCTTCGAGAAGATCGAGGTTCTCAGGTTGTTCAAACGGAGGATCAAGAGTTCCTTGTTTATAATGCTGTCTGCGATATCGCTACTCAGGCCTAGTTTTTTTTACAATCTAAAAATTGTATTTTATGCAATTTTTTTGGGTTAAGCCTCGTTTTTGATTATTTTTTAACGTAAAAGAAGTGGCTAATTGCTTGGCATGATAGATGCCTTTACACTTAACGTAGTGGCAGCAGCTTCTAGCGTGGGGAGGGGGATGTTCTCGGTGCCTGGGGGGTATGGGGAAGCCTGGTTAGGTTTTGAAAAAGAGCTCACTTTTTAGTGGGTTCTTTTTTTTTGCCTAATTTTAGCTTTTCTGTGGATGATCCTATTCTCGTATTACTTTGGGACTGTTGCGAAATACCCCATCTGCACAATTTTCGCCATGCTTAACTATTTGGCTATGCTGAAGCTCCGCCTTTATGTCTCAATGAAGTCTATGGCTGAAAAATCTGGAATTCTACTTGTTAAGCTTGCTCAAGAGATATGTGATTTTGTGTTCTTAATTTCTTTTGATCTTTGCATTGTCGCTTGGGCGGTTTGTTGGTACTATTCTTCTTTTGATGGGTGGTCCTAAACCAGAACTACCGTCAAAGGATCTAGTTGTGAATTGTGCTCGCCTAATATTTGAAGATGGAATGGAATTTCGGGGGAGTTATTTTACCGATGTTTCTGACACTTTTGGAGAGGTTGTTTTTAATACAGCGATGGGTGGGTATCAAGAGGTTTTGACCGATCCTTCCTATGCCGGCCAAATGGTAGTGATGACTTATCCCCTGATTGGAAATTATGGCATTAACCCTGATGATGTTGAGTCTAGAGGTTTATTTTTGAAAGCTCTTTTGGTGAAAGAATATATTGACTTTCCCAGTAATTTTCGATCGACTCAATCTCTTAAATTTTATCTCAATCACCATGGAGTGGCTGGTGTTGAAGGTTTGGATACCCGTGCCATTACCCGACATGTGCGAAGCCGAGGAGCCCAACGTGCCTTGCTGACGCCGTCTACGGAACCTGTGACGCAATTGGTGGCTCGAATTTCCGCATCTCCGAGTATGGTTGGGCAAAACTTGGCAGCTCAGGTGACTTGTGATCAGATATATGTATGGCCGATGGATAGTCGACCAGAGTTTAAAGTTGCTGTGATTGATTGCGGTGTTAAATATAATATTTTAAGACATTTGGCTAAACGTGGATGCGAATGTCATGTCTTTCCTAATCATGTGAGTTCTGATCTCCTATTAAATGGCGGATTTGATGGGGTGTTTTTATCCAATGGGCCTGGGGATCCTGAAGTGGTGACCGATACAATTGCCACGATTACACAGCTATTGGGTAAGCTTCCGATTTTTGGGATTTGTCTTGGCCATCAATTGTTGGCTTTGGCTTTGGGGGCTAAAACTGAAAAATTGAAGTTTGGTCATCATGGGGTTAATCACCCTGTGAAAAATCTACGTAGAGGAGATGTTGAAATTACGTCTCAAAATCATGGGTTTAGTGTGGTACCAGAGTCGTTGCCTGCCGATGTTGAAGTGACTCATCTTAACTTGAATGATCATACTGTCGAAGGAATTCGACATTTGCGGTTACCTGCATTTTCTGTGCAATATCATCCAGAGGCGGCTCCTGGACCGAATGACTCGAACTATTTGTTTGATGACTTTATTCAACTGATGGCTCAATTTAAAAATAATACAGTACAAGGGATCCAATACCATGTTTCCCAATGATGATCATTTTAGAGAAGAGTGTGGGGTTTTTGGTGTTTTTGGTTGTGAAGATGCATCCAAATTATGCTACTTAGGGTTATATGCTTTGCAACATCGTGGTCAAGAAGGGGCTGGGATTGTATCTTCGGATCGTTCTACATTTTATGTGGTGCGAGATGAAGGCTTGGTTTCGGATGTGTTTAACCCTGAAAATTTATCCTATCTCAAAGGTGATGCGGCGATTGGACATGTGCGATATTCCACAACAGGGTCGAATAATGTCAATAATATCCAGCCACTGTATGCTAAAACGTCATTTGGAAAGCTTGCGGTTGCACATAATGGAAATTTGACTAATGCGTACTCGATCTATGCGAAATTAAAAAGTGAAGGGGCCTTGTTTCAATCGACGATTGATTCGGAAGTCGTTCTTCATATGTTATCTCGAAGTCGTGAAGGGTCGTTTTTGAAGGCTCTTCAGAAATCTTTGTCTCAGATTGATGGGGCGTTTTCGATGATCTTTTTGGGCGAAAAAATGTTGGTTGGGGTTCGGGATACATATGGGTTTCGCCCTTTAGTGTTGGGGCGGTTGGGGAAAGGTTATATTTTGGCCTCTGAAACCTGTGCTTTGGACTTAATTGGTGCAATGTATGAGCGTGAAATTGAGCCTGGTGAACTTGTCATTATTACTTCTAATGGGGTAGAGTCTTACCGGATTCCTCGCACGACTCGCAAGGCATTTTGTGTTTTTGAGCATGTCTATTTTTCTCGCTCGGATAGTGTTGTGTTTGGGGACTCGGTACACCTGGTTCGAAAAGAATTTGGTAGGGTATTGGCAAGAGAATATCCCATTAATGCAGATTTGGTGATGTCTATCCCGGATTCTGGAAATAGTGCGGCATTGGGATATGCAGAGGAGTCTGGGATCTCGTATGAAATTGGGATGACTCGCAATCATTATGTGGGACGAACTTTTATCCAACCTCAACAGCAAATCAGAGATTTTGGTGTCAAAATTAAATTGAATCCCATTACATCGGTTTTGAAAGGGAAGCGTGTGATTGTCATTGATGACTCTTTAGTGCGGGGGACAACTTCTAAACAGCGTGTGAGTGCAATTCGGAAGGCTGGGGTCAAGGAAATCCATATGTTGATTTCGTCTCCTCCGATTACGGACCCTTGTCATTTTGGAATTGATACCCCTCACAGGGATAAGCTTATTGCGGCGCAAAAGTCAGTTGAAGAAATTCGCAAGCATATTGGAGCAGATACCCTAGGCTATTTGAGTATGGATGGTATGTTGTCTGCGGTGAAAACCCATTTACCAAGCCATTTTTGTACAGGGTGTTTTACCGGTAACTATCCTTTAAAAGTTCGTAATAAAGGCAAGCATTCATTTGAAGGTGAAAAGATTAAACTCTATGGGAAAAAGAACTGATATTCATAAGATTTTACTGATTGGATCTGGGCCGATTGTCATTGGACAGGCCTGCGAATTTGATTATTCTGGGACTCAGGCATGTAAGGCCCTTCGTGAGGAAGGGTATGAGGTCGTGTTGGTCAACTCTAATCCTGCGACGATTATGACGGATCCCTCATTAGCCGATCGGACGTATATTGAACCTTTAAATGTGGAGACCTTGACTCAGATTATCGAAATTGAGCGGCCTGATGCCATTTTACCAACGTTGGGAGGGCAAACGGGTTTGAATTTGGGGATGGCTCTTCATGAACATGGAGTATTAGCTCAATATAGTGTCGAAATGTTGGGTGCTAAGCCTGATGTCATTGCTAAAGCTGAAGATCGGAAATTATTTAAAAAAGCCATGGAAAATATAGGTTTAAAACTTACGAAGTCATTTACTGCCTATACGATGGATGATGCGAAAGGATTTGCATTAGAACTTGGATTTCCCTGTGTCATTAGAGCGTCATTTACGATGGGTGGGACTGGCAGTGGAATTGCCTATAACATGGAAGAACTTGAGCAAATTGCGGGGGTTGGGATCCGTAGTAGTATGATTTCGGAAATTATGCTGGAAGAGTCTATTTTAGGCTGGAAAGAATATGAACTTGAAGTGATGCGGGATAAAAAAGACAATGTGGTCATTGTCTGTTCGATTGAAAACTTGGACCCGATTGGCGTTCATACGGGGGACTCGATTACTGTTGCTCCTCAACAGACGCTGACTGATGTGGAATATCAAAATCTCCGGGATTCTGCAATTGCGATTATGCGTGAAATTGGGGTTGAAACGGGTGGCGCCAATGTCCAGTTTGCGGTTAATCCTAATGATGGACGTGTTGTGGTCATTGAGATGAATCCTCGCGTATCAAGGAGTTCAGCTTTGGCGTCGAAGGCGACGGGGTTTCCGATTGCAAAGTTTGCGGCTAAGCTGGCTGTCGGCTATACCTTGGACGAATTGAATAATGATATTACTAAAAAAACCCCTGCCTGTTTTGAGCCTGCGATTGATTATTGTGTGGTGAAGCTTCCTCGATTTAACTTTGAAAAATTTCCCGGTGCGGTAGCGGTACTGGGGACATCGATGAAATCGGTGGGTGAAGCGATGGCCATTGGGAGAACGTTTAAGGAAGCGTTACAAAAGGGATTACGATCACTTGAAACGAAGCGGTTTGGCTTGGGATTTGATGGTAAGGATTTAACAACATCCTCTAAAGGCGATATTGTGCGGATGATTTCGACGCCTAATCCTGAGCGATTGTTTCAGATTAAACGGGCTTTTGAGCTTGGCTTGTCTGTAGATGATGTCTTTGAGGCGTGCAAAATTGACCGGTGGTTTTTGGTTCAACTTAAGCAAATTGTGGATGAAGGACCACGGATTGAAAAAACGCCTGAAAGTATTCGATTTGCCAAAGAATATGGATTTTCAGATCGTCAAATTGCGACCCTGTTGGGTGAGCCAGAACGTGAAATCCGAGAGTATCGTTTTGAGCACGGAATTGTTCCAACGTATCAGCTTGTGGATACCTGCGCGGGTGAATTTGAATCGGTGACGCCTTATTTTTATTCTACTTATGAAACTGAAAACGAAGCCCGTTTAACGGATCGAGATAAAGTCATGATTTTGGGCGGAGGGCCTAACCGCATTGGGCAGGGTATTGAGTTTGATTATTGTTGTGTCCATGCATCATTTGCGATTCGGGAGTTGGGGCTTGAAAGTATTATGGTGAATTCTAACCCAGAGACAGTGTCAACGGATTATGATACGTCTGATCGATTGTATTTTGAGCCGTTGACTTTAGAAGATGTGCTTCATATTTACCGATCTGAAAAACCCCGTGGTGTGATTATCCAGTTTGGAGGGCAAACTCCGTTGAATTTAGCGCGACATCTGGAAGATGCTGGTGTGGTGATTTTGGGGACATCGACGGATAGTATTGATTGTGCTGAAGACCGAAAACGCTTTCAAGGTATGCTTCAAAAACTCAACTTAAGACAGCCTCAAAATGCTACAGTTGTGACCTTGGCAGAAGCGAAAACTGCGTCTATGCAGATTGGTTATCCGGTGGTGGTTCGCCCGTCCTATGTATTGGGGGGGGCCTTTATGGAAATTGTGTATAGCGAAGATGAGCTTGAGCGGTATATGACAGGTGCAATTGAAGTAACACCAGACCGTCCTGTCTTGATTGATCATTATCTTGAAAATGCAGTTGAAGTCGATGTGGATGGGCTGTCTGATGGTGATCATTGTGTGGTGGCTGGGGTGATGGAGCATATTGAAGAAGCTGGAATTCACTCTGGGGATTCGGCTTGTGCATTGCCTCCATATAGTTTGTCGGATGAGATGGTCGAGCAAATTAAAGTAGCCACGCGTCAGTTGGCTAAAGAGCTTCGGGTTGTTGGATTATTGAATATTCAATTTGCGGTTAAAGATCACGAACTTTTTGTGCTTGAGGTCAATCCTCGAGCGTCGAGGACAGTGCCGTTTGTGAGTAAAGCAACGGGTGTGCCACTGGCACAGTTGGCGACTCGGGTGATGTTGGGTGACTCTTTAGCTACACTTGGGGTGACTGAGCCTCGTATGACTCATGTGGCGGTTAAGGAAGCGGTATTTCCGTTTAATCGGTTTCCAGGGGTGGATGTCTTGCTTGGGCCTGAAATGAAGTCTACCGGAGAAGTAATGGGCTTGGATGAGGATTTTGGAGTGGCATTTTTAAAATCGCAGTGGGCAGCCGGGCAGCATATCCCGATTTCTGGTACGGCCTTTATTAGTTTGAAGGAATCTGACAAAACTGACCGAATGGTGGACGTGGCCAGAGATTTGATCGCACATGGATTTAAATTACTGGCGACTCAAGGGACTCATTCCTTTTTGACTGCGCGTGGTATTATGGCTGAAACCGTTAAAAAAGTGTTGGAGGGACGCCCCAATATTGTGGATCATATTAAAAATGGTGAAGTACATTTGGTTGTAAATACGCCTTCTGGCCGTAATCCTCGGCAAGATGAATCGGCGATTCGGCGTGCGGCGTTGGAGCATGATGTGCCGTTGATTACAACGGTTGCAGGTGCTTCGGCAACGGTTAGGGCAATTGAGAGGCTGAAGTCTAGAACGGTTGGTGTTAAAGCTTTACAAGATTATTTTGTAATGTCGGTGCGTCCTAGCTGCGATTAGTAGCAGCTTGCTTTTCGCAGCAGTCCCTTTTTTGTTGGGACTAGCCAAAATGGGTTAGTCCAAGCTTTTCGGTTTGACGGGTAATTGCGTTCGAATATGAAGGTCAGTAAGCTGATCTTGAGTGACGGGGCTTGGCGCTTGTGTCATCGGGCAGTAGGCGACTCGGTTTTTTGGGAAAGCGATGACTTCTCGGATGGAATCGAGACCTAGTATCATGGATGTGAGTCGGTCGATGCCGATGGCGAGTCCCCCATGAGGAGGAGTGCCATATTTGAAGGCATCAATGAAAAATCCGAATTTTTGTTTGATTTGTTCGGGGGTTAATCCTAGGTCCTGGAAGACTTTTGATTGGATGTTGGGATCATGGATTCGGATACTACCCCCACCGAGTTCTTCGCCGTTGACGACGATGTCATAGGCGTTGGCGGTGACTTTGAGGAGGTCGTCTTGGTTGGTGATTTTGGTGCTATCGGCTTTGGGAGTTGTGAAGGGATGATGGACGCTGTGGAGACGGCCGTCTTTTTTCTCGTAGAGGGGAAAGTCGATGACCCAGCAGGCTTTGTAGATATTTTTGGGGATAATGCCAAGGCGATTAGCGATATAAAGTCTAAACCGGCCGAGTACATCGTTGACAAGGGCGTGATTGGTGTCGGCAATGAAGATGAGGACATCGCCATTTTCGCCGTTGAGTTTGGCAATGATGTCATTTTGTTCTTGGTTGCTTAAAAATTGGACAATATTGGATTCGAGTTTGCCTTCGATGACTTTCATCCATGTCATCCCTTTGGCACCAAGGCTGGGGATGACTTTTTTAGCCAAGTCTTCCTGAAGCATGGATTTACTCATTTGGTTGGCCATGCCTTTGATGTTTATTCCTTTAATAAGCCTGCCACTTTGGCTAATGGAGTGGAAGATTTTGTAGGAGTTATTTTTGAAGACTTCTGTGGTATTGATCATCTCTAGGCCAAAACGAAGGTCGGGCCGATCGCAGCCGTATTTGTCCATAGATTCTTGGTATGTAATGTGCGGGAAGGGGCCTTTGAGGGTGATGCCGCCAATTTCGAAGGCTTTGGTGATGAGCGGTTCGACTAAGTTGTAGATAAACGTTTCATCGATGAAAGAAGCTTCCATGTCAAGTTGGGTGAATTCGGGTTGGCGATTGGGACGGAGATCTTCGTCTCTAAAGCATTTTACGACTTGGAAGTAACGCTCAAATCCGCCGATCATCAGTAACTGTTTGAAGAGTTGGGGGGATTGGGGGAGTGCGTAAAATTGTCCTTCGTGGGTTCGACTTGGGACGAGATAGTCTCGGGCGCCTTCTGGCGTGCTTTTGGTGAGGACTGGAGTTTCGACCTCGATGAACCCTTCCTTGTCCAGATAATCTCGGATGACTTTGAGGATGCGGTATCGTTTAAAGAGTTGTTGTTGCATACTTGGACGGCGTAAATCGAGGTAGCGGTATTGGAGACGGATGTCTTCGTCGACATTGAATTCGGCTCTTTCTTCTCCGTCTTTTAGCTCTTTTTCGGTGATGATAAATGGAGGTGTTTGGGCTTTGGTTAGCTGATTGATGGATTTGATGTGAATTTCAATTGAACCTGTGGGAAGATGAGGATTTTTGGCATCGTTGTCTCTTTCGATGACAGTGCCGATAGCCTCGATGACATCTTCATTTCGTAGTGTTTGAGCGATATCGTAACTAACTTTGTCGTATTCGGGATCACATACAAGTTGGAGAACACCGCTTCGGTCTCGGATATGGATGAATAAGAGTTGGCCATGGTTGCGAATGGTATCAACCCAACCATAGAGGGTAACTTCGGACCCTTTGTCGGCCAAAGTGACAGTGCCAGAGAAACGTCGGGATTGCCAATTCATGATTTGGGTATTATATCGGTGACTCTGTGATATGTCATGGTGTATTTGGTCTATTTTTTAAAATAGGGAGCTTTGGCATCTTTTTTTGAGAGGTGGATACTGTGATTGGGGATGAGGTGCCAATCGATGTTGAGGGTGGGGTCATCCCAGCGAATGCTTTCTTCGAATTGAGGGGCGTAGACATTAGTGCATTTGTATTCGACTTCGGCACTGTTGCTTAAGACATAAAATCCATGGGCAAAAGTTTCGGGGATATAGAGCATCCGTTTATTTTCTCCGGATAAAATTTGACTGACCCATTGGCCATAAGTGGGGGAGTTTTTTCGGATATCAACGGCCACGTCTAGGATTTCGCCTTGGGTGCATCGGATGAGTTTGGCTTGGGCGTGGGGTGCTCGTTGGTAGTGGAGTCCACGGAGCGTGCCTTTGACGGATTTACTGTGATTATCCTGGACAAAGATATTGTTAATGCCCCCTTGTGTAAATTTGCCTTTGTGGTAGGTTTCAATAAAAAATCCCCGGTCATCGTTAAAGACTGTTGGAGTAATGAGGATGACATCTTGAATTGCCAATCTTGTAAAGATCATGTGGATATTTTACCTTAAAATTTGGTACTGAGATAAGTCGCACCATGATGCTCAAATCCATTGAGGTGAATTTGGGCGGCGGTGAGCACTTTTTGGGGGAGACCGGCCATTTTAGCGACATGGATACCATAACTTTTGTCAGCTTGACCTGGGATAAATTTGTGTTCGAAGACTAAGTGGCCATCTAGTTCTGAGATTTTCATGTTGTAGTTGGTGATTTCGGGGTGGTGCTGGGAGAGGATGGTAAGTTCGTGATAGTGTGTGGCGAATAGGGTGCGGGCACCGATGTCTTGGTGGATATATTCGGTGATGGCGCAAGCAAGACTCATGCCATCGAAGGTGGCAGTTCCTCGGCCAATTTCATCGAGTAAAATCAAACTTTTTGGGGTGGCTGTGTGTAGGATGGCGGAGGTTTCGAGCATTTCAACCATGAATGTACTTTGACCGGCGGCGAGGTTGTCGCTGGCACCAATGCGGGTGAAGAGTTTATCCACGATACTGATGGTGGCGGAGTCGGCAGGGATAAAACTGCCGATTTGGGCCATAATGACCAGGAGGGCTAACTGGCGCATGAGAGTGGATTTTCCGGCCATATTGGGCCCGGTGATGAAGATGAGTCGGTTTTTTTGCTTGGACATGGTGATGGTATTGGGGATGAATGGGCTATGAGTGGATTGCTCAATAACGGGATGCCGGCCATTGGTGATGATGATATCGAGGGTTGAGCTGTCGGTGATGATTGGTTTTTTGTAATTATATTTTTGGGCGGCGGTGGCCAGGGATTGGATGCAGTCGAGGGTGGCAATCATCGTCGCTAATTTTTGGAGGCTAGGGATGTGGGGTATGAGTTTTTGGATGAGGGTTGCATAGAGAGTTTGTTCTAATTTTTTTTGTTGATCTTCGCCGCCAATGAGAATGATTTCTTTTTCCTTGAGTTCGGGAGTGATAAATCGCTCGCCGTTCACGAGGGTTTGTTTTCGGATGTAGTGGGAGGGGACTTTGTCGATTTGACCGTTACTGATTTCGAAGTAGTAGCCAGTGACTTTATTAAACCCGACTTTGAGGGTTTTGATGCCGGTAAGCTCTCTTTCCTTGGGTTCGAGGGTGTTGATCCAGTCTCTAATTTCTTGAAATGAGGTGAGGAGGGCTTTGAGTTCGGGGTGATTTTCGGATTTGAAAATGTGGCCATCTCGGATAGTGGGGGGAGGTTCGTCGAGAATATTGGTGTCGATGAGGGTGTAAATTTCCTGAAAAGGGGCGTTTTTAGTTTGAGTGTCCTTAAAAAAGTCAGCGAAGGGAGTGAGTGCGGGGTGGGTGATTTGGGTGAGGATGGCTGAGATCTCGCTGAGAACGGCTAGGGATTGTTTGAGAGAGATGAGATCTCTGGGGTTGGGGGTGTGGCTAGTCAATCGAGAAGTGAGGCGTTCGATGTCATCAATTTTGGCGAGGGATTCTCGAAGTTCTTCCCGGGAGAGGCGGTCTAAAACGAGGGCTTCGACGCTGTCTTGGCGGCGTTTAATGCGGCTGATGTCAACTAGAGGGTTTAAAATGAGTTGTTTGAGTGTGCGGGCTCCCATGGCCGTTTTGGTGTGTTTGAGGATTTTAAAGAGGGTGGGATGGCCGCTAACTGAGTGCGTGAGTTCGAGGTTTTGAATGGTGGGGGTGTCTAAAAAAAGTAATTGGTCAGTCTGATGAATTTTGAGAGTGTTGATTTGTGGGACACTATTTTTTTGGGTGAGTTTCACATACTCCAAAATGGCCCATGCTGCGGGAAATGCGACTTTCAGAGGGGTAATTCCCAAACCTGAGATGCTTTGAATTTTAAAATAACGGCAGAGTTCCTCTTCGGCGCGATCAGGGGTATGGAAAGGGATCGCTGTAGTGAGTATTTTTTTTGATAATTCGATTGTTGTGTCTTCGGGGACTAGAATTTCCTTGGGCGAGAGTTGTTCGATGAGGGCGGTGAGTTCAGTTGATGTGGGGAGTTGGACGAGTTTGAATTCGCCTGTGGTGATGTCGATGAAACTGATGCCATAGGCTGTACTGTGCTTAGGCTGAATGATGGCCATGAGATAATTGTTGTCGGTGTCGGTGAGAGATATGGCATCGTTGATGGTGCCCGGGGTAATGACTTTGATGACTTCGCGTTTGGTAAGGCCTTTAGCGGTGGCAGGATCTTCGACTTGTTCGCAGATTGCGACTTTAAACCCTCGGCTGACGAGTTTGGCGATATAGCTATCGGCGGCGTGGTAGGGGATGCCGCACATGGGGATGCGTCCGGTGCCTTTTCCGCGTCCGGTGAGGGTGAGTTCGAGTTCTTTGGATGCGACGATGGCGTCGTCTAAAAACATTTCGTAAAAGTCGCCTAACCTAAAAAATAGGATGGCGTCTTGGTAGTTGGCTTTGATTTCGGAGTACTGCTTGAGCATTGGGGTTGCGAATTGATCTTGGGTCATAGTGATTAATGATCACGAATCGTAATTGGCAATGTGTGGCTTAATACCTGGCAGAGTTGAGTATGTGCCTGGTTGACTTCGTCGTCGGTGAGGCTGCGATCGAGTGCTTGGTAGGTGAAGGCGATAGCGAGGCTTTTTTTATCTTTTCCAAATTTCTCGTCAGATTCGAATAGGTCAAATAAATTGTAGTGAGTCACTTGGCTTGGGAGATGTGCGTTAATTTGTGTGGCAATGACACCATAATGCAGCGATTTTGGTGCGAGAATTGCGATGTCCCGTCTTGTGGATGGGAACTTTGAGAGGTCTTGATGACGTTTCGCTATGGGTGTGAGCTGAGATAATTGGCTAAGATTGAGGGCTATATATCCGGTGGTTTGGGTGATGTCATAGTGCCTGGTCACTCTGGGGTGAAGTTGGCCAAATTGTCCGATGGCAGTGTCATTGATACTAATGGCTAATTGAAGAATAGGGTGTAAATTTGAATTTTTTGATTCTGAGAATTGCGCTGAAAATGAGGCTGATTCGATTAGTTCCTGAACAATGCCTTTCAGGCTGAGAAAATCGCTTTGAATTTGGGTTTTGTGATGATCTTGATAGGGGGTGTCGATAGTTTGTCCGGTGGTGAGTGCGGTGAGCCATGTTTCCTGAGTCGCTCCATTCCATTGGGATCCGATTTCGTAGATTTTGACGCTCTCTTGTTGGCGATTGAGGTTATGACTGACGACTTTGAGTAATGAGGGCAGCATGGATGGTCTCATGATGGATTCTCCGACGGAGATCGCGTTGGTGATTTCTTGTAAATTAGAAATGTCTAGGGTGCATTTTTGAATGTCGGCGGGTGAAATCATCGTAAAGGTGATGCATTCGTTAAATCCTTTTGATCTTATGATTGGAGCAAGAATGGTTTGAAGGTGAGAGAGTGGGGACTCTTTGGTTTGAGGTATTGGAGTAGGTGGGAGTAGAGATGGGATATGATCATAACTCATCAGCCTTGCGATTTCTTCGGCGAGGCAGGGGAGTTCTTGGATGTCGTAGCTTCGGTGGGGCGGGATGAGGGCGTGATGATCAATGACTTTGATTTCTAGTGCGGAGAGGAGTTGGTGCATCTTTTCTTCTGAAATTGAGGTGCCCAATAGAGTGTTGACCGCTTCTGCAGAAAATGGGATTGATTTTCGTGCAAATCGATGATCTGTGTCTGATTTTTTGATTGCGATAGGGCCAATTTTGGCGTCTGCTAATTTTTGAATAAGATGGCATGCGCGATTGGATGCAGTTTCGACGGCTTCGATATTGACGCCTTTTTCAAATCGGATGGCGCTTTCGGTGCGAAGGGCGAGGGCATTTGTGGTTTTCCGGACGGAGACGGCATCAAAATATGCGGCTTCAAGGACGATTTCAGTCGTAGTTTCTGTGGTTTCACTGTCTTTGGCCCCTATGACTCCGGCAATGGCTTGGATACCGTGGCTGTCTTTGATGACTATCATATTGTCGTTTAAGGTGTAAGTATTGCCGTCTAATGCTACACATTGGCTGCCTTGGATTGAGGTTTCGATAGTGAGGGTGTCTATTTTTTGACTGTCGAATGTATGCAGGGGTTGGCCGAGTTCAAGTAAGACATAGTTGGCGATATCCACCATGAGATTAATGCTGCGGTTTCCACATAAATTCAGCCTGCGTGCCATCCAGATTGGAGTAGCAGGCATTTGAGATACCTGAATGGATCGTGCGGTATACAATGGGCAAGTGGCTTGCGTGGTGATTTTAATAGGTTGAGATAGGGGCAAGTTGCTGAGAATGACGGTGGTGTCTGGTTGCTTGAGAGGGGTACCGAGTAAGACGCTGATTTCTCTGGCTAAGCCATAAATGCTTTGGCAGTCGCCTCGGTTGGGAAGGACTTTGATTTCGAGAACATGGTCTTTTAATGAGGCGTATTCTATAAAATCTACGCCAATGGGAGTATCGGCAGGCAAAATCCAGATGCCTTCAGAACTGTCTTTAATGCCCAATTCGCTTTCGGAGCAAATCATTCCGCAGCTGTCGATGTCACGTAGTTTGGTTTGTTTGATCACCAGTCCATTGGGTAATTTTGCACCGGGGAGGGAGACGGGGACAATAACACCTTCATCAATATTTTTAGCACCGCAGACGATTTGGTATGTGGATTTACCATCGGTGACCCAAGTGATATTAAGTTTGTCAGCATTGGGATGCTTTTCGATTTTTTGGATTTTACCGGTGATGATGTTGCAGATGTCGGGATTGATGGTGTCGATGGCTTCGACTTCGAGCCCGGAGAGGGATAGTTTGTCGGCTAATTCCTGAATGGGGATATTAATGTCAACGAATTCTTTGAGCCAAGATACGGGGTATTTCATTTAAAACTGCCTTAAAAAACGACTGTCGTTTTCATACAATAAGCGGATGTCAGAAATGCCAAATTTGAGCATGGCGATGCGGTCGATGCCTAAGCCGAATGCGAAGCCAGTAACGGATTCAGCATCGTAATTGACATGGCGAAAAACATTTTTATTAACCATGCCGGCACCTAAAATTTCGAGCCAGCCTGTTTTTTTGCAAAGGCTGCAGCCATCGCCGTTACATTTAAAGCA
The DNA here is from genome assembly GCA_964652635.1 of uncultured Candidatus Marinamargulisbacteria bacterium. Lineage (GTDB taxonomy): Bacteria > Margulisbacteria > Marinamargulisbacteria > SXXA01 > SICP01 > CAMCZW01. The sequence continues at coordinate 19,820 of CAZZBY010000002.1, forward strand.
GGCAACATCAACTTCGGTGGAAGGTTCGGTAAAGGGGAAATAGCTGGGACGGAATCGGACTTTTTGATTTTTACCAAATAACTCTTTGAGTAGCCATTCGAGGGTTCCTTTTAAATGGGCGAATGTGACGCCTTGGTTGACATATAATCCTTCGATTTGATGGAACATTGGTGAGTGAGTGACATCTGCATCGCATCGGTAAACTTTGCCAGGGACGATGATTTTGATGGGGGGATTTTGGGCCATCATGGCATGGATTTGAGCGGGGGATGTGTGGGTGCGGAGGACATTTCCGCTTTTTATATAAAAGGTGTCATGCATATCGCGGGCGGGGTGGTTTTTGGGGATATTGAGGGCTTCGAAGTTGGCATGTTCGGTTTCAATATCTGGGCCGGATGCGACGGAAAATCCGAGTTGTTTACACAGTGAGACGATATGGTCGATCGTTTGGGTAATTGGGTGATTTTTACCAATGGAAGTGGTAATGCCGGGGAGTGTGACGTCGATGGTGCTTTGTGAGAGTTGAGCGGTAAGGGCTTGATCTTCTAGTTGGGTGCGTTTGGCGTCGATGGCGATGGTAATTGCATTTTTAACGGTGTTCGCAAGTTGGCCAATCATTGGTTTTTGATCACTGGAGAGGTTTTTGAGGCCTTTGAGGATGTTGGTGAGTGCTCCGGTTTTACCTAAAACTTGGGTTTTGATGTCTTCGAGGGTTAGTAAGGTGGTGACTTGCCCTATTTTTGTCAGGGAATCAGTTTGTAATTGGGTGAGTTGATCATTAATTGAAGGCATCCTGAGAATTTATCATAATTTTTGTTGTATCACTAGAAACCTTGTAGCACTCTAGGGAGTTACGAGGTTAAACACTGTTTGGATGCCAGTTTCCCATGGAAGTGCAATGATTTCTCCGTATTTTTTTTGGATAGGGTCTCTCGAGAGAATGTAAGATGTGGCATTTTTAAAATCTTTGTGAAATTGAGTCAGTGTTTTTGCATCTTTTTCTGTTATTTGGGTACTTGACTTAATTTCAATTAAGATATGTGAACGATCTGGTTTTTCGATGATTAAATCGATTCCTGCGTGATCTTTTGTTCTGAGATAGCTAAACTTCCAGTCTGTTTCTTGATAGTGGTTGATACGCCATATTTCTAGGATGATAAAGTGTTCAAATGCTTTTCCGAATCCATAGGTTTGCTCGGTGGCTGGAATGTCAAGCGTACCTTCTAAACTTCGTTTGACTCCTAAGTCAAAATAGTAAAACTTTGGGTTACTACGTTGACGTTTTCGGACAGAATGATGGTAGGACGGTAGTGAAACTCCAATGAGTGTATCTTCTAGAATCTGAAAATAGGATTGAACCGTTGCTGTATCTACACCAACATCTCTTGCGATGCTTGAGTAGTTGATAATTTCTCCATTCATTTGGGCGGATACTTGTAAAAAATGGCGAAATGGCACTAACTTTCTTATCATTTGCTCTGATGCGATTTCTTCTTTGAGATACGTTTGGCTATAAGCTCGTAGGTATCTCACTTTCGAAATAGAGGTCGTATACGTGAAAATTTGAGGAAGACTTCCCCATTGAAGGGCGTCCATTAGGTTGAATTGTTCCTTTAGTTCCAAATAAGTTAGTGGAAATAAGTTGCATGTAAATGCACGTCCTGCCAGAAGGTTGGCAGCTCCTCTTTTTAATTTTCGCGCCGATGATCCTGTTAAAACAAAGCGGATCTTGTATTTTTCGATACATCGGTGAACCACATCTAATAATTTGGGAAGTTTCTGGATTTCATCGATGAGTACCCATGTTTTTTTTGCATCAAGTGGCGCAATTATGGCTTCTAATTCAGATGGAGTTTTAAAAAAACGATTTTCTGTTTCAGGGTCTAAAAGGTCGATATAAATATGATCAGTGTCTTTGAATGTATCCCGTAGCCAGGTTGATTTTCCTGTGCCTCTTGCTCCGAAAAGGAAAAAGCTATTATCTTTTGGGGAATTTATTTTTCTATCGATCATACTCCATAAATGTACGCCATTTTTGGAGTATGATCAATTGTTTTTCTGCGAAAATCATGAATTGTCTATGTTTTTTGGTGATCATTTTTAAATAGTAAAACTCCGTAATTATTAATATGATGCTTAAATCCCTTTTCTGTAATGCCTTCATAGTGGGTGACATCCACTGTATAGGGCATGCTGAGATCCTCTAGCCGTTCACGTAGTGATGCTTGAATGGTGGCTGGCCCGCTGTACGCAATGTCGATGTCGGATCCGGTTTGATAAGTGCCCAATGCTCTAGATCCATAGATTTTGACCCATTGTATCTCTGGATACAATCGGAGGGTATTTAAAATGAGTGTGACTGTGGTTTCTGGAATTCCAAATTTTAGGTTATTCAGTTGCATATCGTACTTCAAATGCCGTTTTAAATTGTCTGAGTAGGGCAATGTAAGTCGATGCAATATGCGTAATCGCATCTTTTGATGCTTGACTGCTATATGTGTGGGACAACAGATTTCGGTCCTCTAGCATGTTGATCCACTCTTGACCGTTGTCGATGAGGCTATGTTTAAATGCCAGTTTAATCGTTTCTTTAGGAAGAGATGTTTGAACTCCATTCAAAATGAGGAAGTCCTTAAGTGTTTTCCACGATAATTCGTAGGTAAACTCAAAACTTTGGATGACGGCCATAGGGTATAATGTGTTGGAAGGGTCTTTGGTATGGGCATAAATTGCTTCTTCTAACTGACTTAATGCGGCAACAAAATGCTCAAATCGCTGTTTCCATCGAATGGGGTTTGTCATGGTTTTATTTTAGATGAAAATATTTAATTTGAATAACGATGAAATTTTTTTTATGATAGGCCGACAATACAGTAGTAATTAAAAATTTATACATCAGTTACACATCTCAAAAATCCAAAACGTGTAATTGAGCAGTTTCTTAGGAGGAAATTATTATGGCATTAGGAAGAGTTTCAGTTTCAGTTTCACTTGCGACTGTTACGCGTTCGGTTATGGCAACTGATGAGGGTGCTCCGGCCCCACGTCGCTCGCTAGTTCTTACTCAAAGGGATGCTGCTGATCAAAGTAAGTTGGCTGCTGCGCCTGTTCGGATGGATGCTCCTGATGGTAAGGTGTTTGTTACTGTTAGCACGCCCGAAGGTGTTAAGCTGGCGCTGGCTAATACTGCGGATGTTGCTGCTCGTAAAGTTGCGGCAGCTAAACAAGCTGGTGCCGCAGTTACTAACATTGATGTTGAGGTTGTTTCTAATGCCTTGGATGATGCTGCGATTCTTGCTCTACATGCAAACGATAACTTTGATGAAGTTCCTACTATTAGCGAATAAGTTGAGTTAGTAGATTTTTTGAAAAAGAGTGAGGTGTAAGCCTCACTCTTTTTTTTGATGGGTGGTTTAAATGAGTCAGTTTTCTTTTTTTCAGGATAATAAAAGCTGGCAGCTTACTAAGGAGTGTCGGCGTGTTTTGCTTTCGACTTTCTTTCCACTTAAATTTCAAACGTTGAGTAAGTATTTTACTTCTCACTCTATTGAATATTCTCCACAATCTTTGACTAAATTAAAGGAATTACTTGAGGCTCAGTTGACTGAGCATCTTGTGAGGCTTTCCTGCTTATATTATCAGGTTATTGTTCTTTCAAATGAGTGGGGCAATGCTGGAGAATCACAGGTTAAGACATCGTTTGGGCGTTGTCTTTTAAATTTACCAGTTTCTGAGGCTTGGACTTATGATCACCAGCGGCAGTTTGATGACTTATTTACTTCCTATCTTGAGCGCTATCAATTTTCGGATAAGCCGCTGGATTATCTTGAAACTCAATTTAAAGATTATGAAATTGATATTTTTGGAGAGAAGATTAAGTATCATCAATTTGATCGTATCAATGAACTTTTACAATGGGTGGGATCTAACTATGTTTATTTTGCAGGGCAGGCTGGAGGGCGTAAGTCGTTTTTTTATGGGGAGGGTAAGCGTCATAAAATTGGAGATTATTTGGTTTTGCTTTTAGAAAAGGAGATTGCCCGACATCCGACAGTGATTATGCAATTAGCGGCTGTGACAGGAAATAAAACGACACTGATTAGGACTGAAGCTTTGCAATCTATTGTCCATCAGAAATGGCTTCCAGTTGCTGAAAATCATTATATGTATCGGTCGATGATTTCCTCGGATATTGCGTGGAATATTTCGATGGCGATTAAGCAGCATGCGCTTGAGTTGTTTGGTGTGACGTCTGGCCCACAATTGATGGCGATTTCAAATTCTTTTATTTCGGATATGAAAGATACTGTTTTGCACCATGAATTGGGTCACTGTGTAATGGAAGATATGATTTTGACACCAGAACAGGTGGCGCAAGGTAAAGGGACAGAGGTTGTTAAGGAAACTATATATGCATCATTGCTTGAATTTTTTGCAGATTTTGCTCCCAAGCGTGGCAAGATGTGGGGAGCAATGCATAATATGTGTCATATTGCAGCTCAAGATCTGAATCGTGCAACCAGAATGTTTTATATGTATCTGTCTGATGTTTGGTTTTATGATACGCCGGATGAGTATATGTATTTATATTCTGATTTAATGTTAATGATATTAACTCGGTATATTTGTTCTGACCGTAGTATTGATTTTGACTTGATGGCATCGGATATTATGATTGATCCGACGAGAGCAGATAAAGATCAATTGACGCCGCTTGAACGTCTTTATGAGATTTATACATGGGATGTCATGGAGATTAAGAAAATTGTGGAAAATGCTGAATATCAGCTTTCATCAAAGTGTAAATATCCTAAACTTAAACAGGTTGTACTTGATTTATATAAATCTAAAAAC
>CAZZBY010000003.1:0-15906 GCA_964652635.1 uncultured Candidatus Marinamargulisbacteria bacterium
AAAAGACTGTATACTGTCGTATGATCATATCGCATTTTATTTGGATCTAGCTATAGGCTATTCGCATCAATAACACGTTGGAGCTTCTTGGATGGAATCCCTAAATTAGAGAGATAGTTTTTCTATGAGGTTGATTTCGGAGGTATATTCGTCTCGGGAAACTTAAGTTTATCTGTTAATTTAAAATGGATTTTGGCGACTAATGGCAGAATATCTTTTCCATAGGTGTCAACGAGAATTTGGGCGGTTTTAACGGCAACATCGGTGCTGCCTTTGGGAATGGATATTTTCATATTGATGCTGATTTCGTCTATATAGTCTAAAAAAGTGGATCTGGCTAATACGCTTGCAGCTGCAACTGCGATGTTGTCCTCAGCCCGAGGGCGTGAATAGAGTGTAATTGGGCATCCTTTGGCGTAGAGATGGGATTTAATCATTTGAGGATTTCCAAATTGATCGGATAAGGCATAGTTGCAGGGGGTTTGTTCTAGGATGGTTTCGATCGCTTTGGCATGAGCCCAGGAGAGGATGTGATTAAGGTTTTGAGCTTGAAAGTAGACGGTGTTGTAACTTTTATTTGCCATCACAATGATAGAATGAGAAGTGAGTTTTTTGATTTCTTTGGCGAGATGACGGACTTTGTCGTCAGATAAAATTTTGCAGTCTTTGATGCCCATTTCGATTAACACTTTTGAAATGCTGGGATTGGTGTAAACCCCTGCGACTACAAGAGGGCCAAAATAATCACCTTTTCCGGATTCGTCGATGCCGATCAGTTCTTCTGGGTCATCTTTGAGTATGTTGTGTTCGAGTAGACCTTCGGGTTTAGCGTCTGGGATTGAGTCTGTGGTGAACCTCAAGAGTTTGCCGTTTTCTAATTCGATCGGTTTTAATAGATTGTTGATTTTGTCCTTGAGGGTGACTTCGAGCACTTGGGATAAGTCTACTCGTAATCCTTTTTTGCCGTCATAGATCCGGATAATCCCGGAGGCTTTTTTTTGAAATACAATAAACTGAATGCCATAGCTAATATGGCGATAGGGGTTGACTACAAAACGATTTTTTTCGAGAGTCTCTTTAATTCGATTGTAATACTCTTCTTTTGTGGTAGGGAATGCCATTTTTTAATAATATCACTTTGATGATATTTCCCACACCCTTAACCAATACCTCTTCCTGATTTTTATAGACTCAGATTATCAATTAATCTGGTTTTCCCCATGTAGGCAGCAATGAGGATACGGTCTCCTGATTTTACCGTTTTTACAGTCGTTAATGTTGTGGTATCGACGATGGTGACATAGTCAACTTTAAAGTGATTTTTAATTAGCATTAGTTGTATATCTTGAGTAAGCTTTTTTGCGGATATTTGTCCTTGTGAAACTTGTATTTTAGCGGCTTGCATTGCTTGAAATATGGTGCTCGCGTTACGCCGTTCGGATGGGGAGAGATAGATGTTCCTGGAGCTTATGGCGAGGCCGTCCTTTTCTCTGATGGTGGGGCATCCAATGATCTGAATGGGCATCACTAAGTCGGTGACCATACGCTTGATAATGGTGAGTTGTTGAAAGTCTTTTTCTCCAAAAAAAGCCATGGTAGGTTGAATGATATTGAATAATCGATTGACCACCATTAGGACACCTTTAAAAAAGTGAGGGCGGGTTTTTCCACATAGTTTTTTGGAGAGATAGGGTAATATAATCTGTGTCGTTTTGTGCTTTCCTGTTGGGTAAATTTCAGTTTCCGTAGGGGCAAAGAGGATGTCAACTTTGGCGTTTTTGAGGACTTCTTGGTCTTTTTCAAAGGGTCTTGGATATCGATCGAGATCTTCGTTGGGAGCAAATTGAGTGGGGTTAACGAAAATACTAACAATGACGATGTCGCAGTGCTGATGGGCTGTGTTGATCAGAGAGCGATGTCCCTCATGAAGCGCGCCCATGGTGGGGATAAAGCCAATGCAAGTGTTTTTTTGCTTAAGTAAGGTAATTTGATCTTGGATGTCGGCAATGGTATGCAGTGTTTTCATTACTTTGTGCGTGTCATTAGATAGATGACACCGGTAATAATCCCAGCTAAAATTTTAATTTTCCAATTTTCGAAGATGAGTTTAAATAGGAAAATTTTGATTGCTTTAATCATTATTTTTTCGTTTTTTTGACAAATTTTTTAGGCGGCAGTGGAGGGTTGCATTTGAGACAGCTGTTTGTCTGGCCTTTTTGGAGTGTTATTGGATAATCACATCTGGTGCATGGGATGGCAATGGGTTTATCCCAAGTGGCAAATTTGCAGTTTGGAAATCCGGAACACCCATAAAATATTTTCCCTTTTCGAGTCTTTTTTTCGATGATGGCGAGTGTGCATTCGGGACAATTGACGCCGACTTCGCTTGCCATAGATTTGGTGGTTTTACATTCTGGATAGTTAGTACAGGCGACAAATTCGCCAAACCGGCCAGTTTTGATGACCATGGAACTTCCGCAATTGGGGCATTTTTCGTTAGTTGGTTTGTCGGTATTGACCTTTTCCATTTGATCTTTGGCATTGCTTAATTTGAGTTCAAATGGGGTATAAAATGCGCTGATTAGCTCTTTCCATTTGTATTTTTTGTCGGCAATTTCATCGAGTTTGGTTTCCATCTCTGCGGTAAAAGTGACGTCGACGATATTATCAAAATATTTGGCTAATTGGTCATTAACAGTCATGCCTAATTCGGTGGGGAGGAGAGACTTTTTATCTTTTTCAATGTACTTTCGGTCGACGATTGTGGAGATGGTGGGGGCATAGGTTGATGGTCGCCCGATGCCTTTTTCTTCCATTTCTTTGACAAGGCTTGCTTCGGTATATCTTCGTGGTGGAGTAGTAAATTTTTGTTCAGTACGGATGTCTTTACTTGTTAGTACTTCGCCTTCTTTGAGAGGTGGGAGCTTGCTTTCAGCTTCACTTGCATGATCGTCGGACTCGTCCTTGCCCTCTTCGTATACTTTTAAAAACCCTTCAAATACCACTACAAACCCAGTTGTTTTGAGATAATAGTTGGTCTGGCCTGCGGCTTTGACGATAATTTGGGTGTTATCGATTAGTGCTGGTTTCATTTGAGAAGCAATAAAGCGATCCCAAATCAGTTTGTAAAGTTTGAACTGATCTAATGGCAAGGTTGATTTGATACTTTCTGGTGGACGAGTTAGGTATGAAGGTCGGATTGCTTCGTGGGCGTCTTGTACTCCTTTTTTACTGGAGATTTTTACCTTGGTACTGGAAACATAATCGTTTCCATACATTGCACTGATGACGCCTTTGGCTTGGGTGACGGCTTCATCAGCAATTCGTGTGGAGTCTGTTCTCATATAGGTGATTAACCCAGTGGGTTCGCCATTAATCTCAACTCCCTCATAAAGTTGTTGTGCAATCATCATGGTCTTTTTGGCTGTCCAGTTAAGTTTTCTTGCGGCTTCCTGCTGAAGGGTTGAGGTAATAAATGGAGGTTGAGGGTAGCGATTGCTTTGTTTTTTATTAATTTGCTCGACGCTGTAGGTGGCTAATTTAAGACATGTTTCAATGTTTTTAGCTTGGGTTTCGTTTGTGATTGCGATCGTTTCTGCAGAAGTTGGAGATGCGAATACTCGGGATATTATTTGTTTTTTGCTGGTATTTTCTAAAGTGACATCCAATAGCCAATATTCCTGTGGAATAAATGCTAAAATTTCTTTTTCTCGGTCGCAAATTAGTTTAACGGCTACCGATTGCACCCGTCCAGCACTAAGGCCTCGTCTGATTTTTGAAGATAAAATGGGACTTAGCTTATAGCCGATGAGCCTATCTAAAATGCGTCGGGCTTGCTGAGCGTCGACTAAATCCATATTGACTTCGCGTGAATTGTGGATGGCATTTTTAATTGCTGTTTCGGTGATTTCGTTAAAGACAATTCGTTTAATTTTACTTTCTGGGGCTTCAATAGCGGCCTGGACATGCCAGGCAATCGCTTCTCCTTCGCGGTCAGGGTCTGTTGCCAGGTAGATGGTGTCTGCGACTTTGGCTTGTTTTTTGAGTGTTTGAATGACTTTTTTTTTGTCAGCCATCAATGCGTATTTGGGTTCGAAATCGTTTTTAATATCTACCCCTAATGTATGTTCAGGGAGATCGCGGATATGACCGTATGAGGCCTCAATGACGTAATCGCTCCCTAAAAATTTAGAGATAGTTTTGGACTTGGCAGGAGATTCTACAATGACAAGATTTTTGGACATGGGGCTATATTGAAGGGGTGATATTGTTTTGTCAACTAGTCCTCACCTCTAAATTTTTGCACATCTCAACCCTTTTGAGTCAGTCCCGTTACTTAATTAGAAATCCTAAATTTCTTTAGGGTTAAATGTATCTTCGTTATTGAGAAAGTTGATCATTGTTTGAACTCGATCTTGGATGCTTTTGGAGTGATCAATCACGAGGTTAGGTTGTTGGATATCGAGGTGAGTACTACCGTTTGCGATGATTTTGACATCGTAAGGATTGACGAGGCTTTTGAGGACAGCGGCTTCGGTATCTTCGATTTCGGAGATACTGCTAATCATGATGGTGCCCGCGTCGGCCATGATATGGGCAATTTCACCGATTTGGCGAATGTGTTCGTCTCGGTCTTCGGTATTTCGCCTTCGAGCATCTCGATTCATGCTGAGGAGCATATTGGAGATGCCTAGAAAATAGACGGTTTTACCTTGGTTAAATAACGCTTCTTCGAGAGCAACGCCTAAGTCGTATTTTTCGGTTTCTTGATTACCGATGATTAACAGAAGACAAGGTCGTTGTCCCATATTTCGGGCGCGTTTTTCGGGAGAGATTTTGGATTTTGTCCAAGTGAAATTGCGGCGTTGGGCGCCTCTTTCAACGATGTTTTCATCACTGACTTTTTGGGTGACAATACCGCCGCCTGCAATTTCGTAGTCATCAATAATGACAAAGCGGCCGAGGGACTCGATATCTCGATTGAGGTCAAAGGCAATGGGCCTAATGGTTTCGATAATACATTCGGCGACATCATGTCGGTCGATTTTTTCTTTTTGGGTGTCACTGGCTAGGCTGGACGCGTCTAATACGCTGATAATCTCGGCTAAGTAAGCATTTCCCCGGGCTGTACCTAATTTAATTTTGTATTTTTTGTCTTTAATCATGGGGTTTTTTCCTAGCCAAAAGAGGTTGGCTTTAAACTTAGTTCCCACTTGGGGCTGAGCTTCACTTTGGGCGCACATGAGTTCTCCTGGCTTGATGTATAGCTCTTCGGTTAAGGTAAATCCGATGGCTTCCCCTACCCCTACTTTTGACTTTGAGGGAGTATTAAATCCTTCGATGCTTTTGATGGCGGATTTTTTTCCGGAGGGGTGGAATATGACTGGAGTTCCGACAGAAATGGACCCGGTTTCAATTGTTCCTGCCACGATGCGTCGGTCATCATTTTGTTCGGTAAACTTGTAGATGTCTTGAACGGGCATGCGAAAGGCTTGGTTGTCCTTTTCCTTTTCTTTTTCAAATTCGTCGATGAGTTTGAGGACGGATTCTCCGCTATACCATGGCATTTTTTGGGATTGACTTGCGATGTTTTCGCCTTCTCGTGCGGCGATTGGGATAAAAGTTTTGGGGGTAACACTGATTTGCTTTAGAAATTGCGTGTATTCAGCGACAATTTTTTCGTAGATCTCTTGGTTATAATTGACCAAATCCATTTTATTGACGAGGACGATGACTTGCTTAATGCCTAGCATAGAAAGCATATAGCCATGACGTCTGGAGTTTTCCTTAACGCCTTCGTTGGCGTCGATGAGAAGGAGTGCGGCTTCGGCACGGGCAGCACCAGTAATCATATTTTTTAAAAATTCGATGTGGCCGGGAGCATCGATGATGATGTAATGACGTTTATCAGTTTTGAAGAAACTTCGGGCTGTGTCGATTGTGATACCCTGTGACCGCTCGTCTTTGAGGGCGTCTAGCAAAAAGGCATACTCAAATGGTTTTGAGTTGATTTCGCACATGGCCTTGATCTGCTCGAGCTTTCCTTCTGGTAGAGAACCTGTGTCGGCTAATAAGCGACCAATGAGTGTGCTTTTGCCATGGTCAACGTGGCCGACGATGACGATATTCATTTGGTCTGTTTTATTTGGGATCACGGTTGTTTGTTTATCGTTCATTGAGCGGCATAGTGTAGCATTGATGCCGCTCAATTTAAACGGATTTTCTTGACGTTACTTTGCTGCTAGTGCTTGAGTGTCTAAAATATCTTTTTCTAAATTTCGAGCGTCGCTGTCATCCATTCCTTTTAGTTCTTTTGTGAGTATTTCGTTGACTTGAGTAGGTATTATTTTTACTGTAGTCGCCGCAGGAGCTGCTTTTGTAGACTTGCCTCGAAGCATGTTTTTCGCGTTACGGAATGCCGTCTCTAGGACATCTTTACCAATGATCCCTACTAATGAGGAGCGCATGATTTTGTCATAAATGGGATTTGTTTTTTTAGCGCAATACTCTTGGACAGTTACTGTTATTTCACCTAATGCAACTACTTCACGGTTATCGAATGTGTCGACCATTGCACTGACAATTGCTCTGGCGTAGGCATCGTTTTTGCCCGGGTGATCTGCAGGTAATCCAGCTGCTACTAAGAGTAAAATAACTGTATTTTCAAGTGACTTTTGAAGATCCCTTGCACCTTCAGGGTATCCCATAGTATCGGACTTAGATTCGAAAGGCGGTGTAGGAAGATTATCTTGCAGAACATATTGAGTTAGGTCCTGGCCTAGATCAAATTTACTTTTGACTGATTGAGGTGGGAAAATGCGGCCTGTTTTTGGTGGCTCTGTGGCTGCTGCATCTGCACTTGTACTTGCTTCTGTTCGTCGTAACTCTAGCCTTCTTTGGAGTTCTTTCCCATCATCAGCTGGTTTTTCCGAGGGCGTTTTATGAGAAGTTACAGGGGAGGAGGAAGCTGAACTTGGTGTTCGACGATGGCGTGATTCTGGTGGCATTAGTCTTTGTACTGTTGGGGTAGTTGGTGCTGATGGGGCTGTAAAACGAGATAGCTGGCCGGCTTTTGGATACATTTTCTTTGATTCTACTTCATTAAATGGAATGGATAATGGGCAATTATCCTGTCCTAATGTTTTCTTGTATTCGGGCAATATTTCCCGAATATTGTCTGCGATATCTTTGACGCTTACACCGTCTTTCACTAGGTTTAGAACATGGATGATAATCGGAGATATTGTAGTTTGCGTTTTAGTGAAAAAATCGACACAATAGTCTATGATTTCGGGTTGTAGTGCTTTCTCATATTGCAACGGGAGTGTACACATCATTGCGATACTGGATGCTTTTGACGTTGCCTCAGATAGAATTTGACGTACTCCATCATAGATGTCATGCGGAGCTTTTAAAATGGGTGTAAAGTCTGCTGTGGAGTGGACTTGTAGATTTTGTCCACTTTTCTGATGAACTGCGACTGCAGTTCGGTCTGCTTCGCTGTCAGGAGTTTTTGTGGGGGTGGTGGGTCTTACTCCTGGTAATCCTGAGGTGACTTTACTTGCTGCTGCCATGATTGAACTCCTTTTGAGTGTTAGAGTCCTCTAAGCCATGGTGTTGTTATCTCCGCTTCCACTTTGGGATTTTTACATATATCCTTCGCGGCGTAAAGTCTCCAATCCGCCACCATCTTCTTTGTCTTGGGCACGGCCGGAGCGTTCGGCGATGTTAGCGAACTTGCCAGTTCTGAGTTCAGTGACAACTTCTTGGACGCTTTTTGCGGTAGAGTCTACTGCAGTTGTACAGGGATAGCACCCTAGGGATCGGTATCGTTTTCCTTGGCCTTGGTCGAAATAAAGATCGGTGATGGGGATGTTTTCTTGTTCAATGTATTCCCAGATATTGAGTTCTGTCCAATCAAGGAGTGGGTGGATGCGGATGTGGGTTCCAGGGGGAAAATCAGTTTTATATTGATTCCAAAATTCGGGAGGTTGGTCACCGATGTCCCAATCGCTTTGTTTGTCGCGTGGGGAGAAGTAACGTTCTTTGGACCTACTGCCTTCTTCGTCAGCACGTGCGCCAACGATGACGCCGGTGTAGGGATCGGCGTTGATGTCGAGATCGTATTGTTTAGTGGCATGGTTGAGTTTGTACCGGGGCCATGTGCCAGATAATGTGTTTTTGAGAGCGTCACTTTTGAGGGCTTTGCAACAGGCAATACGGTCGATGCTACCATCTGGGAAGGTTTGTTTGGCGTCTAAGGCCTCTTTGTTTTCCCCGTAAATCATGGTGAGTTTCCACTCAAGGGCAATGGTATCTCGATACCTAATCATTTCGGGGATTTTATAGTGAGTGTCGATGTGGACAAGGGGGATGGGGACATGACCGAAGAATGCTTTTCGGGCTAGCCATAGCATGACGGTGCTGTCCTTTCCAATTGACCATAACATGCATAGGCTTTTGAATTCCTTGTAGGCTTCACGAAGGAGATAAACGCTTTGGGCTTCTAATTTGTCTAATTGATTCATGATTAGTCCTTATTGGGACGGACGACTTTGCCGTCTTTGATGTGAAGGCCGCATTCTTTTTGCTCGGGAGTTTCCCACCACCAGCGACCAGCCCTGATGTCTTCTCCTGGGGCGATTGCGCGGGTACAGGGGGCACATCCGATGCTGGGAAAACGGTGATCGTGGAGGGTGTTATAGGGAATTTCATTGGCTTTGATATAGGCCCAAACGTCTTCTTCGGACCAGTTGGCTAACGGGTTAATTTTGAGAAGGCCATGAGATTCGTCCCATTCGATGGTTGTCATGTCGGTACGGGTGATGCCTTGGGATTTTCTAAGGCCAGTTATCCAGGCTTTGCAAGTGGAGAGTGCGCGTTTGAGGGGTTCTACTTTTCGGAAGTGGCAGCACTCTTTTCGATTGGCGATGCTTTCGTAAAATAAATTAATCCCCTTATCACGTACCATTGTTTCGATATGATTTTGATTGGGAAAATAGACTTCGTGTTTCATGCCGTATTTTTTTTGAGTTTGGGCCATGACCAGGTAGGTTTCGGGATGAAGGCGTCCGGTGTCGAGGACAAAAACTCTTGTGGATGGGGATGCGGTGAGTACCATGTGGGTAAGGACTTGGTCTTCGGCACCCAAGCTTGAGGCAAGTACGATATCTTGCCCCATGCTTTTGACGAAGTAATCCACGATTTCCTGGGCAGATTTTCCTTCAAATTGACGATTAAACGCATCGATACTGGCTAGCATTTTTCGATTAAAACACTCCAATGTCCATCTGCGGCTTGTACTTTTTTAATGACTTTATGGCCTTCTTGAGCGACAGAATTAGGGACGTTTTCGATGGGTTCGCCATTATCCAGCAATACTTCAAGTTGATCTCCTTTTTTAAGCTCTTCTAATACTAATTTTGTTTTGACGAAGTTCATGGGACATTTGACGCCACGGTAGTCTTTTTGAAGTGGGCCAGTTACTACAGCAGTCGCATCTTGAGATTTGGCTTCGGTTTTAAACCGGAGGGAGTCGTCCATGTTTTTGTACAAGTCGATAACGGCTTGGCCTAGTTCGATGATGGTGTCTTGGTGCTTAGCAAGTTCTGCCTTCAATCCTAATTTGGCTAAGGTTGTGACATCCGTAAACTTGCTACTTACGAGGGCGGTGGTGATGAAATGTTTTTGAAATAATTCAAATACTTGAGCATCACTTTTTGTGTCTAATCCTCGTGTAACGAGCAGCATTCTGGACGCTCGAAATGCGATCGTGTACAGGCTTTCATTCAGTGCGTCTCCGATGAGGCCTGTTTTGATGCACTCGGTTTGGGCTTCGATTTCTTTTTTGTCGACGTCGATCATGTCAAACATTCCTGCTGAACATTCGGCCGCCCCCATGTCATCCAAGGTCATTTTTCGGTTTCGGCCCCAATCGTGATAGATTTCGGCATTTTCTTGATAGGTTGGGACATCTCGGTAGTGATCACATCGTGATTTGATGAGGGTTTTTCCTTCTTTTTCAAGAAACTGGATGTAATCGTTTTTATAGGAGTCTTTTTTCTCAATCCAGACGGCTAGGAAATCATGGACGAAATCAGGGACGTATTTTGAGGCAATTTCATCCACACGCTCTGCGTATTGAAGGGTACCTGCTTGGCCTGCTTTGGTACCGGCCATCACGTTGTACATTGGGTAGATTTCTCCGTCTTTTCGTCCAATTTTACCAAAAAATCCAAGATCAGCGACATGGTGCATTCCACAGGTGTTAGGACAGCCGGACATGTTGACTTTGAAATCTGTAATTTTGTCGAGTTTGAGATCAGTTCGGATTAAGCGATCGCAGATAGCGTCGGATAAGCCCCGCGGCAAACAAATCCCTAATTTACAGGTTTGAGCCCCAGTGCAATTAATCATGTTGCCAATAAATGGAGGCAATGCGGCTAGCGTCATTTTCATGCTATTGATGACATTGTATAGGTTGCCGATATATTGCTCGGGAATATTGCGAAGGCGGATATTTTGGGCTCGGTCACACCGGATGGTGTTTTCGCCAATATGGTCTAAAAAGTCGCATAATTTATCGGCATCTTCTTTGAGTAAATCTCCTAATTTGAGAGGGAGCTTGACTGATTTTAGTCCGGGTTGAAGCTGGTTGAAGACATAACGAGATTTCCAAGTTTCAAATGCTTCTCCAGATTTGCTAATGACTTGAAGCTGGATATTGTCATTGGCTTTGTTTTCTACGATTGGGAGGACTAAGCTTAAACTGTCGTCATCTTTAATTTGGTCATAATAGTCATGAAAAATACGTTTAAAATCCTCATCCCCTAGTTTTTTCCATAGAAATTTAATTCGGCTAGAGAACTTACTTCGTCGGTTTCCGTGGACGTCGAACATGGATTTGAGGGCACGGGCCACGTGGTAGACTTTGGTGTCGGGTATCCACTCCAGAAGCTCGTTACCGACCATGGGACGTGCACCCATACCCCCCGAACAAAATACTTTAAAGCCTTTTTGGCCATTTCGAATTTGGGCGACATAGCCTAAACATGTGGCTTGAGCATAGGTGGAATCTTTGATGTTGTGAGACATGGCAATTTTAAATTTTCGTGGTAAATTCCAGCTGTCAGCTTCGGAAATTAGACGACTGGTGAGTTCCATAGCATACGGATCGACGTCGAATTCGGTTTCGGGGTCTACTCCAGAATCTGGGGATGTCAAAATATTTCGGATGGTGTTTCCGCCACCACCTCTGGAACTTAAACCGACTTCATTTAGGCCACGAATGATTCTCATTAATTGATCGATCTTAGCATCGTGAATTTGGACTTCCTGACGGGTGGTGAAGTGAACTTCCCCTGCCCCGAATTCCTCTGCGAGTTGGGCGACTTTTCGAAGTTGTCTAGGGGTAATCCCGCCCGCTGCGCATCTGATACGGATCATATAGGTTTCGCGTTCGCGTTGCTCGTAGACACCATGGGCAACCCGGATGGCTTTGAATTGGATGGGGTTCATTTCTCCATTGATGAAGACTTGGATGTCTTTTTCAAACTGATCCTGTTCGCTTACTAATACGCTTGAGTTTTCATAAAATTTTAACATCGTTTTCTCCTCTTAAATTTCGATAATTGTTAACTGTTCGATTTTGACTTCTTGATCGGACTGTTTGAGTATTTTATAGGCCTTGATGTCGGCTTTTTTGATCATTAGTGACACAATGATGTAGATCATATTGGGGTCATTTAATAACCGAATATCTTCTTCTGATAAGCGGGCCGGTGTTTCGGGATGTGAATGATATACGGCCATTAAGTCGAGATTGTTGGCACGGGCTTCCTTGACGACTTGAAATTGCTCTTTTGGGTCAAAGCTAAAATGCTCGGGGCTGTTATCGATATTGGTCATGCAAAATTGAGTAGTGATTTCTCCGTTTTTTCCAGCCAAGTATCCACAGCATTCGATAGGCTTTAATGCTTTTGCGTGATTTGTGATGTCTTTAATAATTTGTTTGTTTATTTTAATTTCCATGCTTTGTCCTTATTGTGACTACCGTGACTTTAGGTCGCAAACGGCTTGTTCATAGTCGATTAGGCTTTTAATTGTGGGCGTTTCCGAGCAGACTGGACATTTGGGATTTTTTTTGAGTTTGATGGTTCTAAAATTCATTTTTTTGGCATCAAAAATCATCATCCTGTCGACGAGTAAATCCCCTACTCCAGTAATAAACTTTAAGGCTTCTGCGGCTTGTGTGGTGCCCAGCATCCCTGCAATTGCGCCGAGCACTCCCGCTTGTGAACATGTGGGTACTGCATTGGGCGGAGGTGGGCTATGAAAGACGCACCTGTAACAGGTATGGTCGGGTGTATAGGTGAGGGTTTGTCCATCAAATCGCAAAATTCCGCCATGGGAAAATGGCTTTTTGGCCATCACACAGGCATCGTTGATTAAAAATTTGGCAGGAAAGTTATCGGTGCCATCAATGACAAAATCGTAACCATCTAGGATGCGCATGGCGTTTTCGGCTGTAAATAATTCCTGATAAGTGATGACCTTGACGTCGGGATTCATTTTCTGGATTTTTTCTTTAGCCGATTGAACCTTCGGTTTTCCGATATCCGCGGTGAAGTGTGTGACTTGGCGTTGTAAATTGCTAGCGTCGACGACATCGCCATCAATAATGCCTAGAGTCCCTACTCCTGCGGCTGCGAGATATAGGGCCGCGGGCGCACCTAATCCTCCCATACCGATGATGAGAACTTTGCTATTTAAAATCTTTTCTTGGCCAGTACCGCCAATATCTTGAAGGATGATGTGACGGCTGTAACGTTCGATTTGATCTTCTCTGAGGGTCATGATGATATCCCCCTTAATGCGTGATCGAAATCTTCCTTGAGATCATCGATATGCTCGATACCAACAGAAATTCGGATGGCGTCTTCGTGGGCTCCTAGTTCGCCGGCTTCCTCGACTGTGAAGTCTCGGTAAATAGTCGATTGAGGATGAGCGACCAAGGTTTTGGTGTCTCCGATATTGACTAAAGTTCTGGCTAATTTGGTGGTGTCGATGACGTGATAGGCATTGTCTTTGCTGCCGACCCGAATGGTGATCAGTCCACCAAATCGATTGCTAAATTGCTGTTTGGCAATGGCATGATCTGGATGGCTGGGTAATCCTGGATAGGATACGGATGTTACTTTGGGATGACTTTCAAAAAAATTGGCCAATTCTAGTGCGTTTTGGCAGTGCTTTTCCATTCTGAGGGATAGTGTGTCTAACCCTAAGGATGCGATAAATGCATTCATTGGGGCCATAATGGACCCTGTATTGGATTGGATTTGACGTCTGGCACGGCCTAAAAATGCCATTTCTCCGAACTTTTTTGTGAGTTCTTTAAGCTTGTTACTTTTGGCATTTCGCCAATCGTAATTGCCTAAATCGGTGATGGACCCACCGACAGTGGTACCGCTTCCGCATAGGTATTTGGTGGTGGAGAGTACCATGATGGTGATACCGTGTTCTTTGGCGTTCAATAGGTAAGGCGTGACGGTGGTGCAATCCACAACTAATGGGATGTTATAGGCTTTCGCCACTGCGGCAATGGCTTTAAGGTTAGGGACATCCAATTTTGGGTTACCGATGGTTTCTAAAAAAATGACTTTGGTATTAGGGCGAATGGCAGCTTCGTATGCCGAAACATCTGTGCTTGGAACGAGAGTAAACTCGACACCAAAGTTTTCAAATACATGCCTAAATAGATAGTGGGTTCCTCCAAATAATGTTTTGGCGGTAATGATGTGATCCCCTGCCCCAGTGAGTGCCATGAGTGCTGTGCTGATGGCGGCCATTCCTGATGCCGTGCAGATCGTGCCTAGTCCATTTGATAGGAGGTTAATTCGGCTTTCAAATGCTGTAACGGTGGGGTTAGTGACCCGAGAATATTGATGCCCAAATTTCCGACCATGAAATACATCCGAATGCTCTTGGGCACTTTCGTATTCGAATGAGGCACTTTGGTAGATAGGATAGGTGGTGGCTCCGGTTGTCGGGTCAGAGTCAAAGCCACCGTGGACCGCTTGAGTTTCAAATTTCATTCCTTTGCTCTCCTCCGCCCATAAAGTACAAAAATTCGATTTGGTCGCCGTCTTTGACTGGGGTCGTGTCAAAGGTAGATCGATCTAGGATATTGCCGTTGTGTTCGACGGTGACCATTTCTGGCATTTTCACTTCTTGGACTTTTAATAAGTCGGTGATGCTGAGGGTGTCTTGATCGAGTTGTTTTTTTTCGCCGTTGATTATGATGTTCATCCTAATTTCTCCTTAATCGTCGTATAAAATTGTACTTAAATAACGTTCGCCAAAATCGCAGAGGATGGTGACGATGGCTTTACCCTTAAATTCGGGTCGTTTGGCCACTTCGATAGCAGCATGTACATTGGCTCCGGCCGAAATCCCGACGAGAAGGCCTTCCTCTTTGGCAAGCCTTCTGGACATGGCGAGTGCCGCTTCGTTGGAGACGGTGAGGACTTCATCCACAATGGATTTATCTAGGTTGTCAGGGATGAATCCGGCACCGATCCCTTGAATCA
This sequence comes from uncultured Candidatus Marinamargulisbacteria bacterium, assembly GCA_964652635.1. Classification (GTDB taxonomy): domain Bacteria; phylum Margulisbacteria; class Marinamargulisbacteria; order SXXA01; family SICP01; genus CAMCZW01. The sequence continues at coordinate 14,589 of CAZZBY010000003.1, forward strand.
TGTGGGGGCCTGGGGCTCCGCCAGAAATGACGGGAGAGTCTTTGGGTTCGACCGCAATTACTTTGAATTTTGGGTTTTTGCTTTTAAGGACGCTTCCTATTCCGCTGATGGATCCACCAGTTCCTACTCCTGTGACGATGGCATCCACATTTCCATCGGTGTCATTCCAGATTTCGATGGCGGTGGTTTTACGGTGGATTTCGGGGTTAGCCTTGTTTTGAAATTGCTGTGGAATAAAGGCATTTGGAATAGTTGCGGCTAATTCGTTGGCTTTTTCAATGGCACCTCGCATTCCCAAGTGAGCGGGTGTGAGTTCGAGAGTAGCACCTAATGCTTTGAGTAGGCGTCTGCGTTCGGTACTCATGGACTCGGGCATAGTGAGGATGATTTTGTACCCTTTGACTGCGGCGACGAATGCCAAGGCAATGCCGGTATTTCCGCTAGTGGGCTCGATGATGACGGAATTGGATTTGAGTTTACCTTCCTTTTCGGCAGCATCAATCATGGCTAATCCGATACGATCTTTGACTGAGCAGCACGGGTTCATAAATTCGCATTTGGCAAGAATGGTGGCCTCAAGCCCTTCGGTGACTTTACTCAGCCTTATCAGGGGTGTATTTCCGATTAATTCTGTAATGTTGTTATAAATCTTGGCCATCTTCTTAACTCCTCACGACTTTCGGTTTATATGCTGTAAGTGACTATTTTTTCTTCCCGTTGCTTATTGAGCATCAATTGAGCCAGGCTGATGTCAAACAATGCTGCTATTTTAGCATCCATTTCCTTCCAAAAGGACTCTAATCCGTGACAGCCTTTATGCCCTTCTGAAAGCTTTGGATCTCCTTCTAATGCGGTGACGATGTGATAGACAGTGATTTCCTCGGGGCTATGAGCTAATACATAACCGCCCTGGGCTCCACGAAAGCTGATGATGAGGCCATTTTTTTTGAGTTCGGCCAATAGCTGTTCGAGATAACTCAACGGGAGCTGGTGCCGTTCTGCAATGGTTTTGGTTTGAGTGGGACCGGTTTGAAATTGAGTGGCCAGTTCTAGCATGGCCATTAATCCGTATTTGCTTTTAGTTGAAATCATACAATCCTAATCTCTATCGAATTAGTCAGAATTAAATCATTTCGATTGATTTTTTGTCAAACATCATTCGATGCAACAGCCCCTCTCTGAGTAAATATGATGTACTTCTTCTGTAATTTGAATTTATTGGATACTATTTGAGTGTATATGATTATTGATATTGTTAAGGCATGCATTTTAGGTATTGTTGAGGGTTTAACAGAGTTTATTCCGGTATCCTCGACTG
>CAZZBY010000003.1:15916-21240 GCA_964652635.1 uncultured Candidatus Marinamargulisbacteria bacterium
GGTCATTTGATTTTAGTAGGACAGTACTTATCCTTTACTCATCAGGCTGAAACTTTTGAAGTGGCCATTCAATTGGGAGCAATTTTGGCGGTTGTTGTTTTGTATTGGAGTTTTTTTAGGAAATTTTTGTCGCTTAAGCATTGGGTAAGCCGTGAGAGTTTATTGGTATTGATAGCGATTACTCCGGTGTTAATTTTGGGGCTCTTATTCCATCATCAGATTAAAACGTTATTATTTGGGTCCTCGACGGTGATTGCGGCACTTGCTGTGGGGGGTGCGCTGATGATTGGAGTGGATAGGTTTCAAATCAGGCCTGTGGCCATGGATTTATCCCAGCTGACATTTAAGCAGGCCTTGATTATTGGATTGTGTCAGTGTGCGTCACTTTGGCCGGGAATGAGCAGGTCAGGGGCAACGATTGTGGGAGGGATTTTAGCAAAATTGGATTATGCCACGGCAGCCCAGTTTTCGTTTATTATTTCGGTGCCGGTAATGGTGGCTGCTGTTGGATTTGATTTACTTCAATCAGCAGCAATATTAACCATTCATGATGTGGGGTTAATTGTGGTTGGATTTTTAGTATCGTTTTTAGTTGCTATGGTGGCCGTTAAGTGGTTTTTGAGGTTGTTAGGCCAACTTCGATTGGCACCGTTTGGGTGGTATCGGCTGCTTTTGGCTGTTTTTTTAACCTTGGTTTGATTCCCCCTCTCTCTATTGGGAGTGTTGCGAAATCCCCCATTCTCCATGCTTCACTCTACCGGTTTCGCTGAAGCTTCGCCTCCAAGATAGTCTGCGCATTGCGATCAATTGCACATCTGGGGTATTTCGCAACAGTCCCCTATTTTACGATCATTGCTGTTTCGATTGCACTTCTGGCCTCTTTTGATTTTAAAACTTCCACTAGTGTGAGTGCAAATTCAATGGCGGTTGTTGGGCTTTGACTGGTAATCAGTTTCCCATCGACTACTACTTTATCTGTGAGATATTCACAGGATTTAAAATCATTTGCAATGCCAGGATACGCCGTTATTTTTTTACCTTTTAAAAAGTCCATATGTTCTAGGATGATTGGAGCTGCACAGATTGCAGCAATGTATTTTCCTTCGGCTTCAAATCGTTTAATTAGGCTTTTTACGCCTTCGCTTTGTTCGAGATTTTTAACGCCTTCTCCACCACCAGGGAGGATGAGCATATCAAATTCGTAATCGGGGAGAGTTTCGATTAAATAATCGGTTTTAATCATTACTTTTCGTGCGCTGGTGACTAGTTTAAAGTCTAAGGATGTAATGGCGACTTTAATGTCGGCTCTGCGTAGGATGTCGATGACTGCAACTGCTTCGATTTCTTCAAATCCGTCTGCTAATAAGATAAGTGCGCGTTTTGACATCATAGGCCTCCTGAAGGGTGTATCCTTTAAACGAAAGGAAGTTGAACGACTGTTCCGCTTTCTTCTTTTCCACGGATCATAACAGTTATTTGGGTTCCTTCGCTACTATATTTTGGATTAACCAAAGCCATGGCAATAGGGTGACCTAATGTTGGGGATAATGTTCCTGACGTAATTTTGCCGCCTTCTTTGATTTCGTAGCCGGTTCTGGGAATATGTTTTCCCGTCATTTTAATTCCCACGGTAGTATATGGTTGTGGGGATTTTTCTTCGGTTTCAAGTTGCTCTTTTCCGATAAAGGGATGGTTCCATTTTACTACCCATCGGTATCGTGTCATGAGTGGTGATATTTCTTCAGATAGCTCCTGCCCATATAGTGGGAGTCCGGCTTCTAGTCTTAGAGTATCTCTCGCTCCTAATCCGCAAGGGGTGATGCCTCCATCTATGAGGATATTCCATAACTGTTGTGCAATGGAGTTTGTGAGGGATACTTCGATGCCGTCTTCGCCTGTATAACCTGTTCGCATCAAGATGCATGACTGCCCTAGTATTTGGATTTCGTGTAGTCCAAACTTGGGAAGAGATTCTAAGTCTATCTCTAAAATTTGAGAGGCTTTCGAAATTGCATTAGGACCTTGAATGGCAAAGAAACTATGACTTTCAATTCTATTTTGAATTTGGACTTTTCCGATTATTTTTGGCTGAATCCAATTTAGTATTTTGTAAAGGTTTGATGCATTGACAACCATGACCCAATCGTTTGGGTTTAATTGTCCAAGCATGATGTCATCCAAAATGCGCCCCTTTTCATTTAGCATCATTGAATAGATCATCTTTTGACTTTTAGCTTTTTGGGCATCATTGCAACTGATTTTTTGGATAAAGGCTTCAGCGTCTTGCCCACTGATGACGATGACTCCCATATGTGAAATATCAAAAACACCCGCGTCACTTCGGACGGCTTGATGTTCTGCCCTGATAGAGGTATACCAAATGGGCATTTCAAATCCTCCAAATGCCATCATTTTAGCTCCCATTTTTTTATGGATTTTATTGAGATGCGTCACTTTTATCGGCTGGGCATTCATATTTAAAAATTCCTTTACTCTGACAGTATTTTTGATAGTGCTCTGATAAATCGCTTATTTTGATCCATAGTGCCTGTGGTGACCCGGATAGCGTTTTCAATTTTGAAGCTTTCGAGAGGGCGAATAATAATCCCTTCGTGGAGAAGTCGATCCATCGCTTGTTTACTGCTAATGGGTAAAAAGATACAAATAAAATTGGCTTCGCTCCTTAAGTATTTTAGGCCTAATCGATCTAACTCTCGGTAGAGAAAGTTTTTACTTTTTTTATTGAGTGTCCTGCTTTTTTGAATATGCTTATGTTGGTCTAGTGCTAATTCACTTGCTTTTAAGGCAAGGGAATTGAGATTAAAAGGTTGCCTAATTTTTTGCATGGTCAACATGATTTCTTCAGATCCAATACCGTATCCTGCCCTGAACCCTGCCAATCCGTAGATTTTTGAAAATGTTCTTAGCAAAATGAGGTTGGGATAGGTTTTCATCAGTTCAATTGCACGTGGATAGAGAGGAGAATCGACATATTCGGCATAGGCCTCGTCTAATACTACAATCACCTGAGGAGAAATTTGAGTTAATAAGTGCTCTAATTCATCATGAGTGATGATGCTTCCTGTGGGGTTATTGGGATTGGCGATAAAAATTAGGCGAGTTTTAGATGTGATGGCGGCTAATATTGCGTCTAGGTCATATCGGTAATGCTGCATTGGAACTTCCACCACAGAGGCATCAAAAAGATAGGCTACAAATCGATAGACCGAAAAGGTGTGTTTAGAGGTAATCATTTCATCTTCCGGATTTAACAAAATTCCTGCGATCATTTGGATAATTTCGTCGCTTCCATTTCCCAATATAATTTGAGATTTTTTGACATGATATTTGTCGCTTAATTTTTGGAGTAAAGGTGCAGAGTCCTGATGCGGATAAAAATGAATTTTTTTAAATGTGTCCGCCAGATCTTTGAGTTTAATGGGGCACCCTAGAGGATTTTCATTTGATGCTAGCTTAATGACATCAGTGATCCCTAAAGTCTCGGTGACTTCGGCAATGGATTTCCCCGGGATATAGGGTGTGATTTTACTAAGCGTTGTACGGAAAAAGTCAAACACCATGGTTAATTGCTGCGATTTCGGTGAAAGACATGTCGACTTTCATGTGCTTTTTCCGGGTTGATGTGAGCGGTGATTACCCCTTCGTAATCTTCACTTGCACGCGCGAGGATTGTGCCCCATGGATCAATGATCATGCTGTTTCCAAAGGTAGGGATATTGGATGCTCCAAATCCTGTTTGGTTGGCTGCAATGACAAAGGCATGGGTTTCAATGGCTCTAGCTCGGACAAGGATTTCCCAATGAGCTTTTCCTGTAGGGGTAGTAAATGAAGAAGGGATGGCGATAGCCTCGACGCCTTTATTTTTTAATTTTTCGTACAGCGTACCAAACCGGAGGTCAAAGCAAATGCTCATTCCGAGTTGGATTCCACCCATTTCGGCACTGACAATCGCTTTGCCTGCTTCAAAATAGTCGGATTCGGTAATTACCGTGTCCCCAACGGTAGCATCGAAAAGATTCATTTTTCGGTATTTTGCCGTAATTTTTCCTTCGGGGTTGACTAAAACGGAAGTATTATACATTTTTTGGGAATCTGGAATTTTTTCGCAAAAACTGCCGCCGTGGATCCATATTTTATGAGTCTTAGCAAATTGCTTCAGTAAAGTTACACTTGGCCCCGTTAAAGTTTCAGCATTGAGAACTAAGTTGATTTTGGGCCCACGGTAATTAAATACTTCAGGTAAAAAAACATGAGTTGCACCTAATGAAATAGCTTGGAGAAGATGGGTTTCTGTTTTTTTGAGATTGACTTGTTTATCTGATGTTGCGTTGAGTTGGATACATGCGACTGTGATTGATGTATTTGGTTTTACCTTGATCATAGTTCTATTGTACAGTTATGTCTTAAAGTTTGCTACGGAGGTTTTTTACGTGATCTCAAGATACTCTCGACCCAAAATGGCTTCGGTTTGGGAGCCTACGAATAAGTTTCAAAAGTGGATGGATGTGGAGTTGGCAGCCTGCTATGCCCATCTTCAGCTTGGAAATATTTCCAAAGATGATTATGAAACAATAGTTTCTAAGGCCAACTTTAATGTTGATCGCATCGATGAAATTGAAGTGGATATTCAACATGATGTCATCGCCTTTTTAACTAATCTTTCGGAATATGTGGGCCCAGCTTCTCGATTTATTCATTTGGGATTGACATCGTCAGATGTGGTGGATACTGCATTCTCGCTTCTGATTCAGGACTCTGGCCAAATTTTATTGCAGGATATCCGTGAATTTCAGGCTGTATTGTCTAAGCGTGCTCAGGAATATCGCCTGACTTTGTGTATGGGAAGAACACATGGTGTTCATGCCGAGCCTACCACATTTGGTCTGAAACTCGCTGTTTTTTATGAGGAAATGAAACGCAATGTAATTCGACTTGAGTCAGCCCTAAAAACGATGAATGTGGGTAAAGTGTCAGGTGCTGTGGGGAATTATGCTCATATGCCACCTCAGCTTGAAGCGATTGTTTGTCAGCAATTGGGACTAGAGGCTTCTCGGTCGTCGACTCAGATTTTACAGCGGGATCGACATGCTGAGTTTATGATGGCCTTAGCGATTACGGCAGGAACTCTTGAGAGACTTGCTACTGAGATTAGGGCTCTTCAAAAACAGAATTTAACGAAGTCATTGAACCGTTTTCCTCTCAACAAAAAGGGTCATCGGCCATGCCACATAAACGGAACCCCATTTCCTGTGAGCGAGTGACTGGGCTTGCCCGTGTGATTAGAGGGTATGCGGTTACTGCTC
>CAZZBY010000004.1:0-19651 GCA_964652635.1 uncultured Candidatus Marinamargulisbacteria bacterium
CCAGATCTTGCTTAAATGTTTGGGGGTAAAGCAGAAAAATGGGATAAATTTATAGGCAATTTTGTCGCCTATTTTGACATTTGGGCAGGGGTAATTTGCGAGGTTGAGGTTGGAAATATCTTGGAGGGTGAGGCCGTCGTGAGTTAGGGTATCGATGGCTCCTGTATTTTTGAGGAGTTGTTCGCGCTTAGGGAGGTTGAACATTCTGCAGAGATGGAGTGCTGAGAAGCCGCGGGTATCGTTTGCATTTGGATTGAGGCCACTACTCAGTAATTTTTGGAATGACGCATCATCGGCTATGAGGGTGGCGATGAATAGAAATGGAATGAGGTGATTTTTAAATTCGGAGACTTGGATTAAGTCGAATAGTGGGGGTGTTAAGGCGTCCCAAAATCCTTTAGGTGGAGGTGATGGAGTGATATCCTGGAATAGAGGGCGTTTCGTGAGTGTGTTATGGATGATTTTAAGGTGATTAGTGTCGAGGGGGAGTGAGGCGGACTGCTGGAATTTTGAGAGTCTGATGTGAGAGTCGATATACTCTTCAAGTTGGCTTAGCCAGTCTGCTATTGTGATCATTGAAGCTCCCTATCATTCGCAACGTATATTAGTACTTGCTATAATACAACGATGACTAGACAACCTAAACGGTCTTCCCATAAAAAATCGAATCATCAAGATCATGGAGAGTCTGCTTCCTCTTATTCCTATGATGTACTGGCTGTTATTTTGTCAGTGATTGGGATTTTTATTGTCATTAGTTATTTTTATCCTCATTCTGCTGGGTTAATTGGACGCTTACTTAGGCGATTTGGTGTGGTTTTATTTGGACATGCATTTCCGTTTATGTCGGTATTTTTGTTTTTGTCGTCGTATGCTTTAGTATCGCTTCGGTCGAAAAGGATAGCGATGTGGTCATTGCTGGTGTCTTTTTTTTGTTTGGGAATGGCCTTGGATTTGGTGACCTATTCGGTTCATCATCTGGGGTGGCCGATTCCGCATGATGGGGGTGGAGTCATTGGGTATTTGACGACGTGTTTATTTGAATATTTGTTGGGGCCGTTTGGAATTCGGATGCTGGTTATTGGGAGTTTTTCAGCGACAGTGCTGGTGTTGTTTAAACCGACGATTCGGCGGTCGTTTCGGATATTGATGGATTTGATTTTTATTCCGAAGAAATTTCATCGGTTTGGGGATGATGTGTTTAGTCGTAACGATATGTCTGTATCACCGTCAAAAGCGTATGCGCCATCGATGGTGCCAGATACGGATGTACGGAAACCTATGGCTGATGCGGCGAAATCTGCCCCTACCCTTGCGCTTGAAGATACGAAAGCCAAGGATTTATCTTTTACAATTACAGAACATCCTAAATTAGCAGTTAAAAAGGTGGCGAATCCTGGATTAACAGCGACATCTCTTCCGTATCAATTTCCTCCGCTGACTTTGTTTGATAAGGGTACTAGTTTGTATATGAATCCGAAGTCAATGCAGTCGTTGCATCAACAAAATGCAGCGTTGCTTGAGGAGACTTTAGCGAGTTTTCATGTGGATGCGCAAGTAGTGAATGTGACACCTGGACCAACGGTGACACGCTATGAGTTAAAGCCGGGGGATGGCGTTAAAATTAGTAAAATTACAGGGTTGTCGAATGATATTGCACTTAAGCTTGCGGCTCCCAATGTACGAATTGAGGCACCTATTCCGGGTAAGTCGTTGATTGGAATTGAAATCCCTAATAGTAAAACTGATATGATTTCGATCCGGGATATTGCCGAACGGACGGATTTTTTGGATCACCCTGAAAAATTATTGGCGGCTTTGGGGGTTACGATTTCGGGTGAGCCGGTGATTATGGATTTATCTAAAATGCCTCACGTGTTGATTGCCGGAGCGACTGGATCTGGGAAAAGCGTATGCATCAATAGCATTATTGTGTCGATATTGCTTCGGACTAGTCCAGATGAAGTGAAACTGCTGATGATTGACCCTAAAAAGGTGGAGTTAAGTCTTTATAATGGGGTTCCTCATTTATTGGCGCCAGTAGTAACAGATCCGAATAAGGCGGCGGCAACGCTGAAACGATGGGCCCTCGCCGAGATGGAAAATCGGTATGAGATTTTTTCGAGAGTGGGGGTTAAGACGATTGCAGGATTTAATGCCAAAATTGATGAATTAAAGCAATTGGCATTGACGAATGAATCTGCAGCTAAAAAACAGTGGGATGGCTTAATCAATCAAGGGGATGAGTCGATTGAAAGTGTGGCATTTAACCCTAAAAAATTGCCGTATATTGTGGTGGTGATTGATGAACTTGCTGATTTGATGATGGTGGCATCCCAGGATGTGGAAAGCACAATTTGTCGCTTGGCTCAGATGGCGAGGGCGACGGGGATTCACTTGGTGATTGCGACTCAACGGCCAAGTGTAAATGTGATTACGGGGCTGATCAAAGCGAATGTGCCTTCTCGAATTTCGTTTTACCTTCAGTCTCAAATTGACTCCCGAACGGTATTGGATATGGGGGGGGCTGAAAAATTATTGGGTAAGGGGGTTTTGTTGTATTCGCCGGTGGGCTTGTTTAAGCCTCAGCGGCTTCAGGGGGTGTTTATTAGTGAAAAGGAAATTAAAAATATTGTTCAGTTTGTTCAGGCTCAATCTCAGCCGGAGTATTTGACTGAGATTATGGATATTGAGCCACTGAACTCGGAAGTGAGCCAAGATGATGGTCATAGTGAAGATGAATTATTTGCCCAAGCCAAGGAAATTGTGACGACGACTCAGTATGCGTCGACATCGTTTTTACAGCGTAAACTGAGGATTGGATATAACCGTGCAGCTCGGTTGATGGATGAGCTTAAATCTCGAGGGATTGTGAATGATTATACAACTCAATCGAAGCCGGTTGTCAAAAATGATGGCCTGAGTTAGATTTGGCCCAGATGGTTCAGTTAGGATTACTAGGTTTTGGGAATGTCGGAGAGGGCGTTCAAGAGATTTTGGTCAAAAATGCGGCTCGCATTCGAGAACGCTGTGGCCAGTCGGTTCGAGTTAAAACAGCACTTGTCAGAGAATTATCCAAGTCTCGATCTCTGTTGTCTGATGGAATTCAATTTACCACCGATCCTAACGATATTTTAAATGACTCTGATATTTCAATTGTGGTTGAAGTTTTGGGAGGGGAACATCCGGCCTTTGCTCTGATTTCTGAGGCACTTAAGGCGGGTAAGCATGTGGTTACGGCCAATAAAGAGGTGATTGCTAAACATAAGGAGGAATTATTTGCCTTGGCGAGACATCATGGCGTGTCTATTTGTTTTGAAGCGGCTGTTGGTGGGGGTATTCCGATTATCCGGTCCTTGAAAGTGGGTTTGGCACCCAATGAAATTGAAGGGATTTATGGCATATTGAATGGGACTACTAATTTTATTTTGACTCGAATTGAGCAGGACAAGCAGGAATTTGATGTTGCACTTCGTCGGGCTCAGGAGCTTGGGTTTGCGGAGCCTAATCCCTCTATGGATGTGTCGGGGTTGGATACGGCGTATAAATTGGTGATTTTGGCCTATGTTGGCTTTAAAACCAATATTACTTTAGACCAAGTGAATTATGAGGGGATTACCTCGATTAGCAAAGCGGATATTGAATCGGCGAATCAGCTGGGATATACCATTAGGTTGCTTGCGATTGGACGTCGATATGACGATGGAAATTATGTGTTTAAAGTACACCCGACTTTAATTTTAAAGTCACATCCATTGGCGTCGGTTCATAATGAACTTAACGCGGTGTTTGTGAAGGCTAAGGGGTTGGGGGAATGCTTGTTTTCAGGGCCAGGTGCCGGAGCTCTTCCGACAGGCTCGGCCATTGTGTCGGATATTATTGATACGATTTTTGATTTTGGACATCTTACCTTGCGGCATGTAGAGTCTCCGGCCAAATCGGTTGTGCCTTTAAAAGTCGCAACAACGGAGTCTCAGTTTTTTATTCGCTTAACTGTGGCGGATACGGTTGGGGTTTTGGAGACTGTGACTCGTCTTTTGGGTAAACATCATATTAGTATTGCCAATTTAATCCAGCATAAAGATCAAAAAGACACAGCGACGGTGTTGATTATTACGCATCATGTTGTGGAATCTGAGATGAAAGCGAGTGTTGCGGAGCTTGAAACTCATCCGAATTTGACGGTGCATTCGCTTATTCGGGTTGGGTTTTCGGATTCGGTAGACCACTTGTAGGCGCTACCTCTTCAAGAGGATTGTTACTTAAATTTTAGGACTGATTGGCAAAAGCACCATCTACATTCCCAGTAATATTACCAGCAGCAATACCCAGGATAGGAATAGTGTGTACAGTAGGCGGTGACCAGATTAAAATAGGAGGCATCATGCTTGATGATGACATTGGAAAGTCAAAAATGCAACTATTTTATAAGGCCTTCTTTCTGAAGTCTGTTTAGTACTAAATAATGTCGATGGCTTTTCCTAAATCTTCCATGATTTGAAGTCGTTTTGATTTGAGGAGTCCGGATGTTTCAATGAGCTTTAAAATTTGTGTTTTATTGCAGACAATAATCAATTTTCCGCCTAAAGCTTGGAGGTTTTTTGTAATTTTGACGATGACACCTAAGCCAATGCTATCCATAAATTTAATAGAATCAAAGTCAACTACGATTCGGCGGATGCCTTTTTTGATTTCGTCGGCTAAAAATGCCAGTGCTTTTGGGGCATTGTAATCGTCTAGATCGCCTGAAAACTTAATGACGAGAATGTCTCCAGATCTGGAGCTTTCGATGGTTAAGTCTAATGTCATCATAATGTCGGTAGCCTCCTAATGCGCTTCAGCCGACTTTCCCCTCCGGGAATGTCTTCGATCATAATTCCATGACTGTCGAGTAATTGCTGTCGAATGTGGTCGGCTTTTGTAAATTCTCTTTGGACTTTTGCCATTGTTCTTTCTTCGACTAGGTGGAGTATTTCTTGTGAGAATGACTCGTCTTCAAGGGAATCCTGTGTAAATAGACCTAAAAGGTGTCCTAGTCGTTTAAGAGTATCATGAAAATGGCCAGTGGTGTTGATGATTTTACTGAGTTCAAACAAATAGCCAATGGCTTCGGCGGAGTTGAAGTCGTCGCACATGGCCTTATGAAATTTTTCTTCGAGTGCTTCGACGTTGGTGATGTTATCGGAAGAGGGTGCTTTGGGTGATTTTGTGCCTTTGAGGGTACTGATCAGTCGTTGGTAGGCGTTTTCGGCTTCGTTTAAGCCTTCGAATGAGAAGTGGAGCGGGGTTTTGTAATGGGCTTTGAGTAAGTAAAATCGCAGTATATCGCCAGAAAATCGGGTGAGAATTTCTTGAATGGAAATAATGTTTTTGAGGGATTTTGACATTTTTTCGGATTGGATGGTGACAAAACCGTTGTGGAGCCAATACCTTGCAAAAGGTTTTCCGGTGATACATTCGGATTGGGCAATTTCGTTTTCGTGATGAGGGAAGATAAGGTCTGCACCGCCGGCGTGAATGTCGATTTGTTCGCCTAATTCTTGAAATGCCATGGCCGAGCATTCAATATGCCATCCTGGGCGACCATTTCCCCAGGGACTTGGCCAGGAAGGTTCTCCGGGTTTGGAGGATTTCCATAGGACAAAGTCGGCGGGGTTTTGTTTGGCTTGGGAGACTTCGACGCGGGATCCGGCAATGAGTTCTTCGAGTACTTTTTTGGATAATTTTCCGTAGTCTTTAAAGGTGGCAACAGAGAAGCAGACATCTCCTCCTTGAACATAAGCATGACCTTTTTCGATCAGGGTTTCAATTAATTGAATCATTTTGGGGATATAGTGAGTGGCATGGGGATAATGGGTAGCGTCTTGGATATTGAGGGCTCTCATGTCGGTGAAGTAGGCTTCGATGTATTTGTGGGTGATGGTGTCGACGGAGACGCCTTCTTCGGCTGCTTTTTTAATGATTTTATCATCGATGTCTGTGAAGTTTTGGATTAATTTAACCTGATAGCCTAGATGTGTGAGGTAGCGTCTAATGGTGTCAAATACGACGTAGGCGCGGGCATGGCCGATATGGCAAATGTCATAAACTGTAACGCCACAGAGATAGAAGAGTACTTTACCTTTTGTGAGCGGGACGAAGGGTTCCTTTTTACCAGATAATGTATTACTTAATACTAAGTCCATTGGGCACCTTTATACTGGAAATCGGCTTGACTTGACGTCTTTGGAGAAGGCTTGGATGGCCTCCCTAAACCGCGCACCCAGTGTATCATATTGTTTGACGAATTGTGGAATTCGATCTGGTGTGAGGCCGACAAGGTCTTGAGTGACTAATACTTGTCCGTCACAGTGGGGGCCGGCACCGATACCAATGACGGGGATTTGGGTGCTTTGTTGAATCGATTTTGCAAGTTTGCTGGGGACTTGTTCTAGTAAAATTGCAAAACAACCGTCTTCTTCCAGTTGTTTCGCGAGTGTGATGAGTGTCGCTGCTTCTTTGGAATTATTTCCTTGCTCTCGATACCCACCCAGCTGATAGACGGATTGTGGAGTTAAACCGAGATGGGCCATGACGGGGATTCCGATCGTAATGAGTGCGGGAATGACGGGATAGCTTCCTTCATTAACCTCGATTTTGACGGCATGGGCACCGGCTTCTTGCATAAGTCGGCCTGCGTTTTTTTTCGCGCTTTCGATGGAGATGTGATAGCTCATGAAGGGCATGTCGGCGATAATCACAGATTTTGAGATGCCTCTTGCAACGGCTTTGGTGTGGTAGATGATATCATCGATTGTGACGGGGAGTGTGGTTTTATATCCAGAAAATAGGTGGCCTAGAGAGTCCCCTACTAAAATTAACTCCACTTCACTTTCATCTAAAAACCGAGCGGTGAGATAGTCGTAGGCCGTGAGCATGACGATTTTTTCGCCTTTTTGTTTGTGATCTTTGAGTCGACGTGTAAATGAAACTGACATTATAGGATTCCTCGGTTGAATACTGATTTTAGTTTTTCTTTAACCCCTTGGGAATTGGGTTGTGCTTCTCGATATAAATTAAATAATCGGGTTTCGATGGCTTCTCTGGTCATGTACCGGGTTAGATTTCCTCGTTCGGCTAAACTGACAATCCCAGTTTCTTCTGAGATGACAAAGACTAAGGCGTCTGTTCGTTCGGATAATCCAATGGCTGCTCGGTGGCGGGTGCCTAAGCGACGGTCTTGAAGTCGGGTATCGGTGAGTGGGAGGAGGCACCCAGCGGCTTCGATTTTGTCTTCTCGAATGATGACGGCACCATCATGGGTGGGCGCATCATGCCAAAAGAGAGTGGCTAATAAATCGGCGGAGACGGGGGCATTGATGGCAATCCCAGAGTCCATATATTCGGAGAGATTGTAGCTGACTTCGACGACAATGAGTGCGCCTAATTTTTCCTTGGAAAGGATGTCGATGGCTCTTAATAAGTGCTTCACCATGATGACGTGATTGGCTTGATTTCCAGAGAGTATCGGTGAAAAAAATCGCCCAAATGACCCTATTTTTTCTAAAAACCGACGGAGTTCAGGCTGAAAAATAATAATCAGTAGTAATAGCATGACGGTTGAAATTTGCCGAATGACCCAGTTTAACATGGAAAGATGGGCAAAATAGGTAATAAAGTACAGTGAAAATACTACTAATATGCCTCGGATGAGCTTAAAAATATGGCTTCGATGTGCCCATAGTAGTAACCGATATGCGGCATAATACACAATCAAGAAATCTCCGTAAAAGAGAATATTTTTGGCAGTGATGGCGTCGATGATATTAGTCATAGATGTCGTATCGACGTAGGTCGTCATCGGTTTCGCGCTTGAGTAATTCGATGATATTTCCGTCTTTTAGCATAATCATGGCGGGACGTCCAATTCGGTTATAAGTGGAGGCCATGGCGTAGTTGTAGGCACCGGTAGTGGCGACGACGACGACGTCTCCTTCTTCGGCCTCGGGCAAAAGGATGTTGTCGGCTAAAATATCGCCGGTTTCACAGTACTTTCCAGCAATGGAGTAGGCTGTGGTTTTGGGCGCATTCGATTTATTTCCAATCTCAAATGTGTATTTGGATTGGTAGAGAGCAGGTCGCATATTGTCTGCCATCCCGCCATCGACAAAGAGATAGGTTTTAATTTCTGGAATGGGCTTAATCGTTCCAACCCGGTAAAGTGTCACGCCACTTTGTGCGACTAAAGAGCGTCCAGGTTCGACAATGATTTTGGGCAATGCAAGTTTGGCGGCGTTGCAGTTGATTTTGAGATGGGCGATCATTTTTTGTAAGTAGCTGGTGATATCTGGCGATGTATCAGCGGAGGTGTAGGCGACTCCGAAGCCACCGCCTAGATCTAATTCTTTTACAGGGAGTGAGTAGGTAGTGTTGAATTTTTTGAGGTAGTGACTCATGACATCCACTAATTTCAAATAGGGATCGAGTTCTGTTAGTTGAGACCCAATATGAGCATGAATTCCTAAAAAATTGAGGGCTGGATTTTGCTTAATGTAGTGGGTGATCTGATCTAGGAAGACATCATCAATCCCAAACTTGGAGTCTGATTGTCCGGTTTTAATATAAGCATGGGTATTGGTGTCGATATTGGGTTTTAATCTAAGCAAGATATTGGCTTTTTTATTTAGTGACTTACAAATGCTGGTGATCTTTTCAAGTTCGCTTTGATTATCGACGATGAGTCGGATATTGTTTTCGATTCCAAGTGTTAATTCAGATGGCAGCTTGTTGTTGCCATGAAAGATGATTCGATTGGGGGATACACCGGCACTCAGCACTGTTTTAAGTTCGCCAGAGGATACGACGTCAAATCCCACTCCCAATGCGTTCAAATTTTGTGCAAGTCCTGTGGTGAGATTGGCTTTACAGGCATAGCAGATGAGGTAGTGTGGTGTGATACTGGATAGGCCTTTGTGATACTGATTGACTTGAGATGCAATCGTGCTGTGGTCCATGATATAGAGCGGGGTGCCATAGGTTGTGGCTAGGGAGGTGACTGGAATTCCGTCAATGGTTAATTGACCCTGTGTATCGATTTTACTTGATATTGGTAGGAGGTTATTCACTCGGTTCCTCCGATGAGCGGTCTGTGATTAGAATACCATCTAAATGGTCAAGTTCGTGTTGAATGATTCGAGCGATGAAACCTCGATAGGCTGTTTCTATTGGAGTTCCGTTGATGTCTTGGTATTTGAGAGTGAGATTTTTAGCTCTTTTTACTATTCTGGCGACCCCGGGCAGGCTTAAACAGGCTTCTTCTCCAGCGACTTCTCCAGAAGTTTTGATGATTTCGGGGTTAATGATTTTGAGGGTGTGTTGATTATATTCGACGACAAATAAGCGGCTTAAAATCCCGACTTGAGTTGCGGCTAAACCGACGCCATTGGAAGCTCTCATAGTGTCTAACATATTGTCCATGGTGCTTGCGAGTTCAGCATCAAATACGCTGACTTTGACTGCACGGAGTCGCAGGATTGGGTCTGGGTAAGTGAGTACGTTTAATATCATAACGGGACCTCTTTCTTAAAATAATTTAGCGGGATGTTGTGACATAACCCTTCTGTACAATTTTTGGTGTGCTTAACCATATTGGTCATGCGCCTCCTCCTTGATGCTTCATACCCCTCAATAAACTGTGCACCAAGATTTCATCGTTTCCTATTTAGGAGGGGTATCATAGCAAGATAGGGAGGTTCAACTCAAACGCTTGTGTTGTTATTGCTTAAAATGGTACTATCCATAGCTTAAATCAGCTGGGAAATTGTATTCCAACCTGTTTTTGATCTTGTTGACCGTACTGAAATGAGATGAAAAACATGTTGGCTCAGCGAGTGTAAGGAGAGTCGCACTATGGCTTTAATCGGCGAACGAGATAAAAAAACAATTATTGAAAAATTTCAAATGCATGAGAAGGATCAGGGGTCGTCTGATGTTCAGATTGCGGTACTTACCCATCGGATTAATCATCTTGTTGACCATTTGAAGCTCCATAAAAAAGATCACTCAACACGTCGAGGTCTCTTAATTTTAGTTGGACGGAGGCGAAAACTCATGGATTATCTTCGACGAGAAAATCCAGATCGTTTTACTGAGCTTGCCTCTGCACTTAAGCTTAGAGTTAAAGACTAGTTTTGTGATTTTTCACTGCCTTAGTATGTAATTTCAGCCTCACCAGAGTGGTGAGAAAGGATGGTTTTGTGCTTAATACAACGTTTTTATCCCAGAGGAAAATTGGTGACCACGATATTATCTTGAAAACGGGAACTTTGGCGAAACAAGCCGGAGGATCTGTCACAATTCAATGTGGAGATACCTTGCTTTTGGCAACGGCTACTGCTGCCAAACAACCTAGACCAGATGCTAGTTTTTTTCCATTAACGGTTGAATATTCTGAAAAAATGTATGCTGCGGGTAAAATCCCCGGTGGTTTTTTTAAACGAGAAGCACGTCCTCGTACTCAAGCGACTCTGGCATCTCGGTTGATTGATCGTCCGATTCGCCCTTGTTTCCCTGATTATTATTTTAATGAAGTTCAAGTTATTGTGACGGTGTTGTCCTATGATCAAACGCATTCTCCCGAATTTTTAGGAATTACGGCGGCGTCAGCGGCGTTGACCTTGTCGGATATTCCATTTACTGGACCTGTTGCCGGAGCTCTAGTGGCCTTGGTGGATGGGCAATATGTGTTTAACCCTAGCAATGAGCAGTTGGACCGAAGTCAGCTGGATATTGTGGTGGCTGGAACTCGAGATGCCATTTTGATGGTTGAAGCGGGTGCTCACGAGGTGAGCGAAGCCCAGGTTATCGAAGCGGTTCGTTTTGCTCATGAGCATATTAAGGAATTGATCGTTTTGCAGGAAAATTTGGCCAGCCAAACTCGAAAGGAAAAGGTGGTTGTTCCTGAGCTTCCTACTGATGTGTTCTTAGAATCTGAGATTAAACTCATTATCGGAAATCAGATTGCCGACAAGATGAAGTCGGGGAATAAGCAGCAAATTGATGAGTTCTTGACTGATCTTGAAGCTCAAGTCCTCGAGAAATTGGTTACTGTTGACCCTGATAATAAATCAGTGGTTAAGCGATTGTATTCTGACATTAAAAAGGATCAGATTAGGTCTGAAATTATTAAAAGTAAAATTCGTCCTGATGGTCGCAGGACTGATGAAATTCGTCCGATTGAAATTGAAATTGGGCTTCTTCCGTCAACTCATGGTTCTGCATTATTTACTCGTGGTGAAACTCAGAGTTTGGGTGTGGTGACCTTGGGAACTTCGGATGACGAACAGATTGAAGACGGGCTTAAGCGAATGCCCAATAGTTCTTACTTTTTCCACTATAATTTCCCTCCATTTTCGGTGGGGGAAGTGGGGATGTATCACCGGACTAGCCGTCGCGAACTAGGACATGGTGCCCTGGCTGAGCGTGCGTTGAAATCGGTGCTTCCGACTCGGGATCAGTTTCCCTATACTATCCGTATTGTGTCTGAAATTTTAGAGTCGAATGGATCATCGTCGATGGCGTCGGTATGTTCTGGTACCTTATCGCTGATGGATTGCGGTGTTCCAATTAAGGCGCCGGTGTCTGGCATTGCAATGGGACTCTTATTGGATGGCAGTGATTATACAATTTTGTCGGATATTCAAGGTTTGGAAGACCACTATGGGGATATGGATTTTAAAGTGGCAGGGACTGCTGATGGAATTACTGCCTTACAGCTCGATATTAAAGTGGGAGGCTTGTCCTTTGAAATCTTAACGAAGGCACTTGATCAAGCTAAAAAAGGCCGGCTTCATATTTTGGATCAAATGGTGAGAGTTATCCACCAGCCTCGGACGGAACTTTCTAAAAATGCGCCTCAAATTTTGACATTGCAAGTAGATCCAGAAAAGATTGGGATCATTATTGGACCGAGCGGAAAAATGATTCGTAAAATCGAAGAGGTGAGTCAAGCCGCTATTTCGATTTCAGATGATCGTCCTGGAGATGTGACGATTGCAGCTCAAAATGCGGATCACTTGGGAATTGCACGAAAAATGATTCATGATTTGGTTCGAAGTATTGAGGTTGGAGATGAATTTGAGGGTAAAGTGGTTCGGATTACTAACTTTGGTGCCTTTGTTGAATTGTTGCCAGGCAAAGATGGTTTATTGCATATTTCTAAACTATCCAAAAGCAGAGTAAATAGGGTTGAAGATATCCTTAATGTTGGTGATATAATCAATGTTAGGGTTGGGGAAATTGACCAACAAAAGCGTATTAATTTAACATTGGTTACTCAGTTTGAATAAATCTTAGGAAGGGTGAATGGTATGAAAAAGCAGTTAATTATTGTTGTAGCAATTGTAGTGGGAGTTGGGGTCCTTGGATATTTGAGTTTTGAGAAAAAACAAAATACCTTAGCGACTATTGGCCGTCATTCGATCAGCGTTGCAGACTTGAACGATCGAATCAAAACGTATCCTGAGCAATATCGTGCTCAGTTAATGTTAAAAGAAAACAAAGAAAAAATCCTTAATCAGATGGTTGAAGAGCAGTTGCTTATGCAAGCGGCGGCTCAAGAGGGGATTGATCGACGAGATGAAATCAATAAACAAATTGAACAATCTAAAAAAGAAATCATTTTGAATACCTTGATTAACGAAAAAATTAATAGTCAGGTGACTGTTACTGAAGAAGAAGTGAAAGCCTTCTTTAAACAAAATGAAGCTCAATTTAACGAAGTTGAAAGCCGACGAGTTCAACATATCCTTGTGAAAGATCAATCTAAAGCGGAGGAGCTTATGAAAAAAGCGAAATCCGGTGCTGATTTTGCAACTTTAGCTAAAGAAAATTCTTTAGACCCTACAGGTCAAAATGGTGGGGATTTAGGATGGTTTCAACGTGGTCAGCTTGTGAAAGAATTTGAACAAGCCGCTTTTTCTCTTAAATCACGAGGTGAAATTTCTGGGTTGGTTCATACCCAATTTGGATGGCATGTGATTAAACTTTTGGATGTTCGCATTCGTCCTAAATTAGCATTTAATGATGTGAAACAAGCCCTTCAAAATCAGCTTTTAGCTAATAAACGCCAAGCGAAAAGCCAAGAATATCTCAAAACTTTGAAAGAACAATTCAAAGTGAAAGTGAATGCTAAAAAACTAGAAACAACTACGGATAAAGTCGCTGAAAAGAAATAGGCGTTTTAATTGCCCCCTATTCGTTTGATGTGTCAAATGGGTAGGGGGATTTTTTTGATCCTAAATTGTGATGAATCTCCCGCAACCTCTCTCTGTTTTTTGTCCCGCTAAACTTAATTTATCTCTTCTTGTTTATCCTCCGATTTCGACGGGATATCATCCGATTTATTCTATTTTTCAACCGATCTCTTTGGGAGATATGCTTGAAATTCAGTGGTTATCTACGCCTGGCTTTCAGTTGGAGCTGGTTTCTGATTTTGATGCTCAGATTGAAGTGGACTCGAATATTTTGACTCGTATTTACCGACGGTTTTCTGATCGTATTCCGGTTGGGGTATCCCTGAGGCTCATTAAGCATATTCCTGTTGGTGGTGGATTGGGAGGGGGGAGTACGAATGCCGCGTCTTTTTTAACCGTCCTTAATCAGTATTTCCTTCACCTCTCGCCATCGGAGTTGGCCTCTATCGCATTGGACTTTGGATCTGATATTCCCTTTTTTTTAACTAGCGGTACGGCTCTTGTCACCGGTATTGGTGAGCAAGTGACACTTCTTCCAGATGCCCCATTTTCGGCGTATATTTTAATTATTCCTCCGTTTTCTATATTATCAAAAACAATTTACCAGGCACTTGACCAATTTGGGTGGACGGAGACTCCTAATCCTACACTTGAGTGTCAGATTAGAGCGGAATATTTGGGGCCAAATACTCTTCAAAAGGTTGTTTGGGCACTTTATCCAGAGTATGTCCAATTGGAGTCGATTTTAACGGATCATTCGTTTCCCTCCCCGAGATTATCGGGGTCGGGTGCAGCTGTGTTTATCCCGTATCTTAATGGTTGCGATGCCCAGCGCGACCTTGATGTTATTCAGGTGCTTTTTTCCGAATGTAGGACGTATTTGGTAGATGGGAAGCGGCCAAATGCGTAGTGGTTCGTTGAAGACGATTTTGACGGATGGAAATTATTCTGTTTTTTTACTTGATGCTAGTGGTGTTTTATACAATGATGATGGCCCTGTTGATGGGATTTCGAAGGTGGTTGATCTGCTTTCTTCAATGGGAAAAGTGGTGCTGGCGACGAATAACTCTAGTCAATCTCCACAGTCGATTGTCTGTAATTTAAAGACGATGGGGCTTTATTTTGACGACTCTCAAGTGTTATCTTCGGGGTTGGGGCTTTTGTATGACCCTGTGATTTCACCAATGATTTGCCATAAACGGTGCTTTGTTGTGGGGTATACGGATTCCTTTTATTATGTTCGTCATGCAGGTGGGAAAGTGGTATCTCGTCTTGAAGATGCGGAGTCCATTGTGTTGACGGCATCGGTTGCTCCGCAGATTTCAGATGATTGTGTGGAGTTGCTTCGGTTTTGTCATCATCATTCTGAAATCCCGGTGATTTGTTGTAATCCTGATCGGTATGTTCGTGGGGTAGGTCAAACGCGGGTGTCCGTGATTGGATATTATGCACACTTACTAGAATTGGAGATTAAAAACCCTTTTTATTGGGTGGGGAAACCTCATCCGAATTACTCTCATTTTATTCGGCGAATTTTGCTTGATCAGGGGATAACACTTGGGTCTCATACTCTTTTTTTTGATGATAATCCTCACAATGTGATTACTATGCAAAATGAGTTGAATGTCATAGGATGTTTGGTGAAAGAGACTGGAATTTCTCAGGGGATTTCTTTGGCTGATAGGGCTTTGAATGATCTTGGTTTGGATTGGTGCATTCCAGCTTTAAGTCTATAGGAGTTGAGTGTGAAGTCTAATCGCTATGTTGTTCGGATGATCCGCTATATTACCCCGTATTGGGGATGGTTGTTGGTGTCAATTATCCTTTCTTTTGTTTTTTCGATTGCCAATGTGTATTTTCTTCCTTTAACTCAGGATATTGTCAAAGGAATTAGCCGTAAAAATAGTTTGTTTTTTACCAATCAGATTATCAATTTGTTTGGGTTGATTATGCTTCGGGTTTTATCTGATAAGGCTCAGTTGTATTTAACCACTAAAATGACTGGGGATATGGTCATTGATATTCAGATGAAAATCTATGATCGGCTTCTTCGATTTTCTCAGGCCTTGTATTCTCGCTGGAAGCTTGGGGATTTAATGACCCGTCTTTTTTCGGATACCGATAAAATTAAAGAAGGTATTTTATCTATTTTTAAAGACCTTATTCCTCAGTTTATTACGTTTGTCGGTGTATTTGCTTATTTGATGGTTTCTAATTGGAAACTGACTTTGGTGACGGTGATGGGAATTCCTGTCTTTTTGGTGTTACTTCCTAGTTTAACGGTCAAGCTGAAACAAGCGACTCGGCATGCGATGAGAAAATCAGGGTCTATTAATCATCTGGCCCAAGAAACGATTAGTAACATTAAGTTGGTTCAGGCGTATACGATGGAAGATTTTGAATCTCAGCGGATGTCCAAGGACTTGGATACTTCTTTATTGATCGCATTGAAAGGTATTTGGATTCGGATTAAGTCTGAATTTTTAATTGAACTTCTTCAATATATGTTGATGATTTTTGTGATTTGGTATGGTGGAAAGCAGGTGACTCAAGGGGAATTGACGGGGGATCAGTTGGCATCGTTTTTTATGGGGCTTTTGTTGTTGATTGACCCAGTGATTAAGTTGTCTAGAACTTATACTAAATTGACATTGTCCTTAGTCTCTGCTGAACGTGTCTTTAATTTGGAAGATACTCAGGATTTGATTGTGATGGTGGAGACCCCTGTTCGGCCAAAAGAGATCTTGGGAAATGTTGTCTTTGATCATGTGCGGTTTTCCTATGATGATGCCAGTGAAGACGCGCTGAATGATATTTCCTTTACGGCGAATAAGGGGGATCTGATTGCCTTTGTAGGGCTGTCTGGTGCTGGCAAAACGACTCTGATGAGTTTAGTTCCGCGCTTTTATGATCCGACTTCAGGGCGTGTGACTTTGGATGGCATTGATTTGAAAACATTTGATCTCCAGTATTTACGTTGCAATATGGCCATTGTTCCTCAGGAGGACATTTTATTTCGGGGTAGTATTTTGGATAATATTTTATATGGAAATCCCACAGCGACCGTAGATCAGGTTATTGAAGCGGCTCAGATGGCGAATGCGTGGGAATTCATTCAAAAGATGCCAGGGAAATTAAAGGCCTTGATTGGAGATCGTGGGGGGCGACTTTCAGGTGGGCAAAAGCAAAGATTATCCATCGCTCGTGCTATTTTGAGAGACCCTAAAATTTTATTATTGGATGAGGCAACGTCTTCTCTGGATAGTTATTCGGAAAAATTGGTGCAAGATGCGCTTCAAAAACTGATGAAAAACCGAACTACATTTGTGATTGCCCACCGATTATCGACGGTTCAGCATGCGACTAAGATTATTGTTCTTGAAAACGGGGTGGTGCGCGAAGTTGGTACTCATGAGGAATTGTTGGGACAAAATGGAATTTATGAGCGATTATATATGCTTCAGTTTCAAAAAAACTCCAATCTGAATCTTGACACTGAGCATACTTAGGGACTGTTGCGAAATACCCCATCTGCATCATTTTCGCCATGCTTAACTCTGCCGGCTTGCTGAAGCTCCGCCTCCAAGATAGTCTGCGTATTGGGATGAATTGCAAAAGTTTTTTAACGTTTTATAATACTCGCTGGAAATAATATCGTATAAGAGGAGGATTTATCATGATTAATCCTGATAAGTTGACTATTAAAACCCAGGAAGCTCTTAATGCTGCTCAACAGATTGCTCAATCTAGGTCTCATCAGGAGTTGGGGGATGCTCATTTGTTGATGGGGATTTTGACTGTTAAAGAGACAGCTATTGAGCCTATTTTACAAAAGAATGCAATTTCTGTTTCTGTGTTACAGCAGGGGGCGGAACGCTTATTGGACAAGCTTCCAAAAGTACAAGGATCGTCTCAATTTTATGCATCTTCTGAGTTGAATCAGACGATGATGGATGCCCAAACGATTGCCACTAAAATGGAAGATGATTATGTAAGTTGTGAGCATTTATTATTGGCGTTGACGGATAGTAAAAGTGAGACTGGACGCTTGATTCGATCTCAGGGTTTAACATCGGCATTGGTTCGTAAAGCGTTGGACGGTATTAGAGGGAGTTCTAAGGTGGATAGTCAGACTCCTGAAGATAAATATCAAACTCTTGAGAAATTTACGATTGATTTAATTGAGCGAGCCAAAAAGGGGAAGCTGGATCCTGTGATTGGGCGTGATGAGGAAATCCGTCGGGTGATTCAGGTCCTATGTCGCCGGACTAAAAATAATCCGGTATTGATTGGAGAGCCTGGTGTGGGTAAGACGGCCATTGTAGAAGGGCTTGCTCAACGGATTGTGAGTGGAGATGTGCCGGAACTTTTGAAAAATAAGCGCCTATTATCTCTTGACTTGGGAACTTTGATCGCTGGGGCTAAGTACCGAGGTGAATTTGAAGATCGGTTGAAAGGGTTATTAAAAGATATCCAAAAAAAAGAGGGAGAAATTATTCTCTTTATTGACGAATTGCACACATTGGTAGGGGCAGGAGCTTCAGAGGGGGCGATGGATGCGGCGAATATGCTTAAGCCAGCTTTGGCTCGAGGGGAACTTAAGTGTATTGGAGCGACGACTCTTAATGAGTATCGTAAGTATATTGAAAAAGATGCGGCATTAGAGCGTCGTTTTCAGCAAGTTTATGTTGGGGAGCCTAGCGTGAATGACACCATTGCGATTTTACGCGGACTTAAAGAGAAATATGAAATCCATCATGGCGTTAAAATTTTAGATGATGCGATTTTAGCGGCTGCACGATTATCTCATCGATATATTTCGGATCGGTTTTTGCCAGATAAGGCGATTGATTTGATTGATGAAGCGGCGTCGAAACTGCGGATTGAAATTGATAGCCTTCCTGAAGAAATTGATGAAATTGAGCGTAAAGTGACTCAGCTTGAAATTGAAAAACAAGCGATTAAACGGGATGAAACATTGGTGTCTAAGGCGCGTTTGGATGTGCTTGAAAAAGAATTGACGTCATTGAAGGACTCTAGTACGCACTTAAAAGCTCACTGGACTCATGAGAAAGACCTCATTCAAAAAGTTCGAGAAACTAAGGAAAAAATTGAATCTGTGAAATATCAGGAATCTCAGGAGGAGCGGCGGGGTAACTATGAAAAAGCGTCTGAAATCCGGTACCGAATATTGCCGGAGTTGATGACTGAGCTAGATGCGACTCAGGCGAAGTTGTCTCAAATTCAAGACGATAAGAAGATGCTGAAAGAACAGGTTGATGATGAAGACATTGCTGAGATTGTGGCGAAGTGGACTGGAATTCCTGTTTCTAAGTTAATTGAAACTGAAAAGGAAAAATTGCTGCATATTGAAGATGCCCTTCATCGTCGGGTCATTGGCCAAACTGAGGCTATTGAGACGGTTGCAAATGCAATTCGACGGTCTCGATCGGGGTTATCAGATCCTCTTCGGCCGATTGGAGTATTTATGTTTTTGGGGCCAACTGGGGTTGGAAAAACCGAAGTTGCGAAGGCTGTAGCTGAATTTATGTTTGATACTGAAAAAAATATGATTCGGATCGACATGTCGGAGTATATGGAAAAGCATGCTGTGGCGAGATTGATTGGGGCACCTCCGGGATATGTCGGCTATGAAGAGGGCGGCCAATTGACGGAGGCCGTGCGCCGTCGGCCTTACTCTGTTGTGCTATTAGATGAAGTTGAAAAAGCGCATCCTGACGTTTTTAACGTCTTATTACAGGTGTTTGATGATGGACGGTTAACTGATGGGCATGGCCGAACTGTTGATTTTAAAAATACAATTTTGATTATGACATCAAATGCTGGAAGTCAAAGTATTTTAAACGAGCTTGATCCAGCGAAGCGAGAAGCATCGATTATGGAGTCCTTAAAGCAAATTTTTAGGCCTGAATTTTTGAATCGGATTGATGATATTGTTCCGTTTACTAGCCTTAATCAAGATGCGCTTTCTCAAATTATTGATATTCAGCTTGGATATTTAAATCAATTGCTTAAAGAACGGGAAATTACCCTTACTTTAACTGATCGAGCAAAGTCTTATATTGGGCTTTCTGGATATGATCCTAATTTTGGTGCTCGGCCACTTAAACGAGCGATTACGGTGCTTATTCAGAACCCGATTGCGATTCGATTGTTGAATGGAAGTATTCAGGCGGGTAATGAAGTGTCCGTGGATTATGAGCAAGGAACTCAACTGACGTTTAGTGTGAAATAAGCCTTATACCCGTCCTAAATCAAATTCTGGATTTATCTTATGTGTGTGCTACACACTGCGAAAACCCACAATGGGACTGTTGCGAAATACCCCATCTGCACAATTTTCGCCATGCTTAACACTACCGGCTACGCTGAAGCTCCGCCTCCAAGATCGTCTGCGC
>CAZZBY010000005.1:0-18798 GCA_964652635.1 uncultured Candidatus Marinamargulisbacteria bacterium
AAACTACTTAATTGACGTGTCCAAAATCCGCCTCCAGATGCGGTGAGGACGAGTTGTGATACGTGGGCTGTGTCCTCACGAATGCCTGTGAGACATTGCTTGAGGGCGGCATGTTCGGAGTCGATGGGGAGGATTGGGACATTATGCTTTTTTGCGGTGTCCATAATGAGAGGGCCGGCAGCGACTAATACTTCTTTACAGGCGAGTGCGACTGGGATTTTATGGGTGATGGCGTGGTATGTGGGGAGTACCCCAGCGGTTCCGACGATGGCAACGACGAGGAGATCTGGGGTGTTATAGGTGGCCACTTCGGTTATTCCATCGGTGCCGGAGACAATTTTGCAGGAGATGTTATTGGTGTGAGCCCATTGTCTTAATTGCGTGGCGTCGTCTTCCAGGGTGACGGAAACGATTTGGGGTGTCCATTTTAAAATTTGCTTTTGGAGGAGTGTCAGGTTTCGTCCGGCGGATAAGCCTACGATTTGAAACTGGGTCGGGAATGCGGCTGCCACATCGAGGGTATTGCTCCCGATTGAACCTGTTGATCCAATAATTGAAATACGTTTATAACCAGAATCCACCATACACCAAGTAATATACAACAGGTAATACCATGAGATAACTGTCTAATCGATCATAAAATCCCCCATGGCCGGGAAGTAAGTTGGACGAGTCTTTGACTTGATAGACTCGCTTGGTGAGAGATTCGTGTAAATCTCCTAATTGTGCAAATACTGAGACGATGATGCCTAAGCAAAATAGTGTAATGGGATGGATGGGGAGTGCCCATATAAAACTGGTGCTGCATAGTCCACTCATGATGAGGCCTGAAAGTGAACCTTCGATGGTTTTTTTAGGGCTAATGGAAGTGAGACGGTTTTTACCGAAAAGGTGTCCGCCAAATAAGGCAAATGTATCGCTGGCTGCGATGATCAAAAGGCAATATAGTGTCCACACAATACCGTTTTGGGAGTCCCGAATCAAAATTAAAAAGGGGCATGTGATGCAGAGTAGGATAATGGCCCTTATGTTTCTTAACCAGAGTGGATGTTGAAAAACTAATGATTTGGTGATCAGTTCTTTTGCCATTACTACTAGGGTAAGGATAATCATGCTTTCTATTCCCCAAAATTTGAATAAATGAGGCTTAAAATAGGCGAGACCTAGCATGATTACCAAGGGGATGGCGGTGGGAATAAAAGTAGTTTTGAGTTGAGTGGGAGCTGACATTTTAATGAGTTCGTATAGCACACACAGTGTGACGACTATGACGACGCCTAAAAAGTAAAATCCACCCAGGATGATGCAGCTTCCGCAAATACCCATGAGGAGGATTCCTGTTAAAAATCGGGTGGTCATGATTCTTTTCCAAACCGTCTATTTCGGGATTGATAGTCGTGGAGGACTTGGCCTAGGTGAGATTCCTTAAAATCTGGCCATAGGATGCTTAAAAAAAAGAGTTCAGTATAGGCTAATTGCCATAGCATGAAGTTGCTGAGCCGGTATTCACCGCTTGTGCGGATCATGATGTCGGGGTCGGGGATTCCGCTTGTAAATAAGGCATTGGAAACGGTGGTTTCAGTAATGTTTATGTTTTGGGTTTTGCTTTGTCCAACGATAGATGTGATGGCATGCATCATTTCGTCTCTTGCTCCATAATTGATGAGGAGATTGAGTTGCATCTGATGACTGTATTGCGGAGCAGAATTAATACTTTTGATCAGACCTTGAAGTTCGTTATCAAATCGCGCAAAATCGCCGATAATGTGGGCTCTAATCCCTTTTTTCTTAAGTTTGGGGACTTCGGTTCTCATGAGTTCCTTAAAAAATGAGAGTAAAAAGTGGACTTCTTTTTCGGATCGATTCCAGTTTTCAGTTGAAAATGCGTATACAGAGATATATTTGATGCCAAAATCTGAGGCAGCAGTTACTAATTTATTGAGTGCCCTATGGCCGGCTTTGTGCCCCATAATTCGTGGTAAGGATCTGGCTTCTGCCCATCGTCCATTTCCGTCCATAATGACGGCCACATGGGCGGGTAGCTTTGTGGGATCTATCTTGTATTTTTCAAACAGAGTTGCGATAGCCACTGGCTATACCGTCATGATTTCGGATTCTTTTTCTCGAGTGACTTGATCGATTTTCTCGATGTAGCGATCCGTTTTTTTCTGAATAGCGTCCTGCTCTCGTTTAGATTCATCCTCGGTGATTTCTTTTTCCTTTTCGAGGTCTTTCAGCGAGTCAATTTCGTCTCGTCTGATATTGCGGATGGCGACTTTTGCTTCTTCGGATTCGCTTTTAATGACTTTGACGAGTTCTTTACGGCGTTGTTCGGTGAGTTCGGGCAGTCGTAAGCGGATGACGCTTCCTTCGGTTTGAGGGTTGAGTCCCAAATCACTGGTTTGGATGGCTTTTTCGACGGCATGAACTGCACTTTTATCAAATACGTTTAAAACTAACATATTGGACTCTGGTGCAGAGACATTGGCTATTTGTTGCAGGGGCATCATTGCACCGTAGTAGTCTACTTGTAGGTGGGTGACTAAGCCTGGGTTGGCCCGCCCGGTTCGGATGCCGGCTAGCTGAGATTTTAGGTGAGAAAGTGCACTTTCCATACGACTGTCTACAGAATCATTCATATTAACCTCCAATAGTAGTGCCGACTGTTTCTCCGGCTAGTACTCGTTTTAAGTTTCCACTTTTGTTTAAATCAAATATGATAATTGGGATGTCATTGTCCATGCTTAGGGATAATGCCGTCGAGTCCATGACTTTAAGACCGTCTTTGAGGACGTCCATGTAGGTCAATTCGACATATCGCAGAGCATTTGGGTTTTTTATTGGATCGTCGCTGTAGACGCCGTCTACTTTGGTGGCTTTAAAGATGGCGTCGGCGTTGATTTCGGCGGCGCGGAGGGCGGCGGTAGTGTCGGTAGTGAAAAAGGGGTTGCCCGTCCCGCCTGCGAAGATGACGACTCGGCCTTTTGCAAAATGTCGTAGGGCACGCCGTAGAATAAATGGTTCAGCCACCTCTCGCATTTCAATGGCCGTTTGCACGCGGGAGTCGATCCCTACTTTGGATAATGCGTCTTGAATGGCTAGTCCGTTCATAATGGTGGCTAACATACCGGTATAGTCTGCTGCTACTCTGTCCATGCCGTTTTCTGCAGCTGATCCGCCTCTAAAAAAGTTGCCTCCACCGATGACAATTCCCAATTCAATCCCCATATTGCAGCCTTCTTTGATTTCGTTTGCGATATAGATTAAAAATTTGGGGTCAATCCCGTGGTCACGTTCGCCCTTTAAGGCTTCACCACTTAATTTTAGTAATACTCGTTTATATTTGGATGTGTTCATGGGCGTATCTTATAACACAATGGGCTGCGTTTACTCCAGTGATTTTGGAGTGGAGTTTAGGGGTTAAGGCGATGGATTTTCCATGTGTTATCGGCTTGGTATGTATAAATAAATCGGTCATGAAGGCGGTATGGACGGTCAATCCAAAATTCTATGGTTTTGGGTAGGATTCGATATCCAATCCAATGAGGTGGGCGTGCCACAGGTTGGCCATCAAATTTGGCTTCATACTTTTTTATTTCTTCCATTAGATGTTCGCGATTTATCAGGGGTTGGCTTTGTTGAGAAGCCCATGCCCCAATTTGGCTCATGTGCGATCGGGTTGCGAAATAGGTATCTGCTTCTGCGGCCGTGACTTGTTCGACATCGCCTAAAATTCGGATTTGGCGACCTAGGGCATCCCAGTAAAACACTAGTGATGCTTTAGGCGTCTTTGCTAGAGATTTTCCTTTGGTGGAGTGAGAGTTGGTATAGAAAACAAAGCCTTTTGGGGATACTCCTTTGAGAAGGATGACTCGGCCTTCAGGGTAGCCGTCTAAATTAACTGTGGATAGGAAGCAGGCATCATTGTCTTTGATTCTGTTGTCTTTGGATGCTTGATCATGCCATTCTTTGAACTGGACATAGGGGTCTGGATTTAGTGGTGATGTTGTCATTTGGCATATAGTACGGTGATGAGCCTGCATTTCGCAATAGTTCTTGATCTTGGAAAAATAAGGTATCTCAATTACACTAGCCCGCACCTGCGCCTGTAGCTCATTTGGATAGAGCGTCTGTCTACGGAACAGAAGGTAGGGAGTTCAAGTCTCTCCAGGCGCACCACCCCATTCCCGAACGCCCCCGTACGTCCAAATGAATTCCTCTCTTGGTGCGAGGGGGTGTATGCTTCGGCCGTGATTTCCTTTTACCTTATGGGATGACGATTTATTTTATGCTGGATTTGCCGTGATCGCTACGATACCCTGTGTATACTCGTCCTAAATTAAATTCTGGATTTATCTTATGTGTGTCTACACACTGCGAAAACCCACAATTCAATTTTGAGCGGGGATAGGTAACTTTATTAGAGGAGAGTATCAATGAATTTTTCTGTTTATGATGTGAGTGTTCCTGGATTTATTAATCATTTGAAGTCGTTGTCTCGTATTTTGGAGAAGGCGAAATTGTATGCTGATGATAAAAAGATAGATATGTCGGTGTTATTTTCAACACGATTGTTTCCAGATCAGTTTCCTTTGTCTAAGCAAATCCAGATCGCCTGTGATAATGCCAAGTTTTTTGTGTCACGGTTGACGTCTATTGATGCACCGCAACACCCTGATACGGAGGAAACTTTGGAGGAGTTTCAGCATCGGATTTATAGTACGATTCATTTTTTGGAAAGTGTGACACCTGAGGACTTTGATGGCTGGGAAGCCAGGATTGTAATGTTTAACTGGAATCCGGATTACTATTTGACGGCACCTACGTATATTTTGCAGTATGCTATTCCGAATATTTTGTTTCATTATGTGACGGCATATTCAATTTTAAGGTCTTGTGGTCTTGAAATTGGAAAGGCTGATTTTTTGGGTTATATTGACTGGCGGCAAGCTAAGTAGATATGTGAAAGGCTTCTTGAGCCTCTTTTTTGTAACGGGGTCGATCAGTAACAGGATAGTGATGACCATGTATTTGAGCTAGTTCTCTCACCCTGAAAAGCGGTCGCTTACTTTGTAAACAAGAATTTTATTTCCTTTCTTAACAATATCGTGGCATACTTTTGGTGTCTTAGCTCTGTATTTAAATTGGAGGTTTTAGGTATGCAAAAAGAAACTCGTAATTTGATTATTGTGACTGTTGTAGCCTTGCTGATTGGCTATCTTGCTGGTGGTGTTAGCCAAACTGGTCATTGTCCCATCAGTGGTAAAATCGTTTGTAAAGAGCGAGCGGCTGCGTATGACAAAATGAAGGCGTGTTGTGCTGCAACTTGTGAAAAAACATCAGAAGCTGCTCCTGCTGCGCCTGCATCTAAATAGAGTTTGACGTTAAGGGGGGGCAGTCATCTGCTCCTTTCCTTTGTTTAAACCTGTGATGTCTTCTCCTCAACCAAATAATCCTTTACACGGAATTACTCTTCAAACGATACTCACTCAATTGGTGGATGCCTATGGATTTACACAATTAGGAGAGTGGACTGGTATTCGGTGTTTTACTCATGATCCCAGTATTAAATCCTCGCTTAAATTTTTACGGTCTACATCTTGGGCGAGAGAAAAGGTTGAAAGCCTGTATTTAAGCTGTAAAGAAAATGAGTTTGAATAACCTTTATCTGGTGAATATTTTCTGTGAAAATTAAGTATTTGTCTGATGGAAGTTTGATTTCTTATTTGGGATCTTTGGAGCATAATCGTATTTTGGTTTTAATTGGCCGAGATAATGTTGATCAAGATAATGCCTTATTTCGAGATTTTATTTCCTCCATTGATCTTACTCAATATACTGTTGTCTGGTACGAATCCACATATATTCGGCTGAAAACTCGCATGAGTGATCCTGTGTATTATACGTCGTCTACCTGTGTGTGGAAGAAGCGTTGGGTGCGATTATGTGCATGCCTTACTTATGGTTGGATTTGGATGTCAACGTTACCCCGATATCATCGGTATTCTAGGTCTGTTGACTTTCGATGTCAGAGCTTGAAGCGGTTTCTTGAGCGATTTGGTCTTGATCAGCAGGTGTCGCTTTTAACTCAATCAGCGGGGGGGCGAGTGGCTTCTTTGGTTGCGGATGACTTGGCCATCTATCGATTGGTTTGTTTTGGATATCCATTTCGTCATCCTCACGCACCGGATGAGCCTGACCGATATCTTCATTTGAAGGATATTCGGACGCCTTTTTTAATTATTCAGGGTGGGGATGACCCTTATGGGAATTGGGAAACGGTGATTCGGGACTATGACGTGTCTTCGTCAGTGACGATTGAATATGCGGATACGGACCATGATTTTGTATTGCTTTCCACTCAAAAAGAAATTGTCTTGACTCAAGTTCGAGAATTTTTGAATGTAATGCCGTATACTATGACCTGCAATGGATAAATCGACCGTTAAACAGCAACCTGGATTATACTTTTTAATTGCTGCATTGAGTATTGTTTTTGTTCTTTCATTTTTGATTTTGCGTCCCTTTTTATATGCCTTAATTTTGGCTGTGGTCTTTGCGACTGTTTTTTATCCGGTCTATCAAAAAATTACTCGATATGTGGGTGGATGTCAGGGGGTTGCAGCACTTTTAACGGTTGTGATGATTGTTATGCTTATTTTTACTCCATTATTTATACTGGGATTTCAGCTTTTTCAGGAAATTTATCACATGTATGCTTCTGTGGTTGAAAGAGGTGGGATAAGTACGGTTTTAACTTTGGCTGCGTATGTGAGAACTCAATTTCAACATTATTTCCCAGTTAGCCAGAATTTTTTGTCTAATTTGGACTATTATTTTAATCAGGGATTGCCTTATATCTTTCAACTTTCGGGTTCGATTTTTGGAAATTTTGCCAAAATTGGAGCAAGTTCATTTTTATTTTTAATTGCCCTTTACTATTTGTTTAGAGATGGCCAAAAATTTAGACAGGTTATTATTTCATTAAGCCCGCTTCCAAATGATGAAGATGAACTTATCTTGCGGGCACTTAAACGTGCGGTGGATTCGGTGTTGAAAGGGACGGTGTTGGTGGCATTGTCCCAGGGATTTTTGACGGCAGTTGGCTTTTCGGTATTTGGTATTGATATGATCTTTTTTGGGGGGTCTTTGGCGGCGATTGCGGCGTTAATTCCTGGGGTTGGGACGTCGTTGGTGTTGATTCCTGCAATTTTGTTTCTTTTTTTGAAAGGTAAGATCATTTGTGCTATTGGACTGATGATATGGGGTATTTGTGCGGTTGGCTTGATTGATAATTTTTTAGGGCCAATTTTGATTGGGCGTGGTACTCATCTTCATCCATTGGTGATTTTGTTGTCGGTGTTGGGGGGGATTGCCTTTTTTGGCCCGCTTGGGTTTTTATTTGGACCTTTGACGGTGAGTTTGTTGGTGACGTTGTTGGGGGTCTATTCGTCGATTAAAAAAGGGTAGTGGTATTTTGCCGATGACGGTGAGTGGGTGCTGAAATGTGTCATTGTGGAAGAAGTTTTTCGTTTGACCAATGTTGTGGAATGTATATCTGTGGGAGGCTGTCTGCGCCGACGGCCGAAGATTTGATGAGGTCTCGGTATAGTGCTTATGTGATCGGAATGATTCCTTATATCATTGAAACATCTCATCCTCAGAATCGACACTGTCTCAATGCTCGGGATATTGAATTGTGGTTACAGGAAGTGACCTCTTGGGATTGTCTTGAGGTGAAGTCCAAGTACCAAGGCTTGCAATGGGATACCTATGGGAAAGTCGAATTTACGGCGTACTTCCACCATTTGGGGAAGCCGACTTTTGTTTATGAAGTTTCTGAATTTAGAAAAGTGGATGGCTTGTGGGTTTATCTTGCTCATTAAAATGGTATCCTGACTGAAAAATAAGACTGACTTTGTTGGTTGTCGATATCGGTATTGGTTGGAGTTACTTACTCTAATGGGACTGTTGCGAAATGCCCCATCTGCATCATTTTCGCCATGCTTAACTCTACCGGCTTGCTGACGCTCTGCCTCCAGGATAGTTTGCGCATTGCGATCAATTGTACATCTTGGGTATTTTGCAACAGTCTCTAATTTCCTACTGAACTCTTATTGACCTAAGTTTTTCTCCTGGATTAGTTTTGCTCAACATTTTGTGCGATTCAGGGTACACTCGATTTTTCTATGACCCTTCTTTCTGTTCAAAAATTAAGTTGTTCCCAGGGTGCAAAATTACTTTTTGAGGACGTTTCCTTTGCCATTGATGAGGGAGATAAAGTTGCGCTTGTTGGGATTAATGGGTGTGGTAAAAGCACTCTTCTTACACATATTATGACTCATTTTCAGGATCGTCAGTCGTCGATTGTCACTCGTCAGGGGCTGAGGATGACCTATTTGCCTCAGCTCCCAACGTTTAACCCAACGGATACGATTTTGGATCATTTATTTCGCTCAGATACGCCGACTGCGAAGGTGATTCGGAAGTATCATGATTGTTTGGCTACTCCTGATGTACATCTGGCATTGTCGGATGTAATGGCTGAGATGGATATTCACAATGCATGGGAGTATGAGGCGCGGGTAACATCGATTTTAAATGAGTTGAATATCCGTACCTTGACTCAAAAGATGGAGACTTTGTCGGGGGGGATGATTAAAAAAGTGGCATTGGCCCAGCTTTTTTTTGAAGAAACCGATTTATTGGTGATGGATGAGCCGACTAATCATTTGGATATTGATACGATTTGTTGGTTGGAAACTACATTAAAACGCATGGATATCACTTTATTAATGGTGACGCATGATCGGTATTTTTTGGATAAAGTCTGTAATAAAATCCTTGAAATTGACCAAAAAACTTTGTTTACCTATCGGGGAAATTATCAGGCCTTTTTACAGCAAAAAGGAGAGCGTCTGGTACGCCAAGAAAAAGTAGAGCAAGGTATCCAAGCGATTATGCGGGTAGAGCTAGAATGGCTTAAACGAGGCCCAAAAGCTCGGTCAACTAAGCAAAAAGCCCGTAAGCAGCGTATTGAAGAAATGCAGGGGCGAGAAGGGTTTACCCAAGATTCTACTGTCGAATTAGAGGTTGCTGAACGGCGTCTTGGTAAAAAAATCTTAGATCTTCGTTCGGTGAGTAAGCGTTTTGATGGTCAGTCGGTGATTCAAAAGTTTTCGTATACCTTTAAGCATGGCGAAAAGATTGGTGTTTTAGGCCCTAATGGGTCCGGTAAAACAACTCTTTTCAATTTAATTTCTCAGCGGATTCGCCCTGATTCGGGGGATATTGATATTGGGGCTAATACGGTATTTGGATATTTTGATCAGCATAGTACGGCTCTGAACCTAAATTTGACGATTTACCAGCATGTTCAGCAAATTGGTGAGCGGATTATCCTTCATGATGGGAGTAGTATTTCGGCGGCTCAACTTTTAGAACGTTTTTTATTTTCGTCGGATGTCATTAAAACTAAAATTAAGGATTTGTCTGGAGGGGAACGGCGGCGGTTGGATTTGGTGTGTATGCTTCTTTCAAACCCTAATTTTTTATTGTTTGATGAACCAACCAATGACTTAGATATTACGACATTGTCCATTTTGGAGGATTTTTTGCTTAAATTTCATGGATGTGTCATGGTGATTTCGCATGACCGCTATTTTATGGATCGAGTGGTGGATCAGTTATTGGTGTTTCAGGCTGATGGTCATATTTCGCATTTTGCAGGAACTTATTCGGACTATGTGGATACTCAAAAGTTGTTGGCGAAAACTCAACCAAAACCAAGCGGACATACTGGGCAACCTGTGGTCACAATTCCTGCAATGGAGCGTCGCATGTTGACTAAATTAGAGCGTCAGGAGCTTAAAAAGTTGGAGTCTGACATTGCCTCGCTTGAATCCGAAACTAAGACCCTTAATCAACTGTTTTTGGATGGAGGGATTTCCCCTCAAGAATATCAAAAAACGGGACGTCGTCTTAAAGAAGTGACACAGCAGTTGGATACTAAGCTTGCACGCTGGGAAACTCTTGCCAGTTTGTAGTTGCATGGTTTTTCGCTAGGCGATGGTTTATGATGGTGCTTTATTTTCATTTATGGCTTTTTGGAGAACCTCATGTCCTTTGACTCTTTTAACTTACATCCTTACCTCATGACTCAAATTGAAGCCGAGGGGTATGTGACTCCCACCCCGATTCAATCTCAGGTGATTCCTGCAGTATTACTCGGTCACGATGTGATGGGGCTTGCCCAGACAGGGACGGGTAAAACGGCAGCGTTTGTTCTTCCGATTTTGCAAAAATTAATGCCGGGTACACGGGGACGCTTACGTGCCCTGATCATTGCGCCTACACGTGAATTGGCCGAACAAATTAATGGCACCATCAAATCCTTGGGATGTACGAGTGGCCTTACAACTTTATCTGTCTATGGTGGTGTTGGAATGCGAGGGCAGGAAAGTGCTCTTAAGCGTGGCGTGGATATTGTGATTGCTTGTCCTGGACGACTTTTAGATCATATTCAACAACGTACTGTAAATTTGTCTCAGATTGAAATTTTAGTTTTGGATGAAGCTGACCAAATGTTTGATATGGGCTTTTTACCCATCATTCGAAAAATTTTGACTCATCTTCCTTCCCGTCGGCAAACTTTGCTTTTTTCGGCAACGATGCCTCCAGATATTCGACGATTGACGGACTCGATTTTAAAAAGTCCTGTTACGATTGAAGTCGCATATACCCGTCCGGTCGAGGCTATTACTCATGGAATCTATCAGGTTAAATCTCATTTAAAAACGGATTTCTTGCTTGCGTTGCTAAAGCATACTCCTACTCAGTCAGTTCTTATTTTTACCCGAACTAAGCACCGGGCTAAAAGTATTGATCAATTATTGCAAAATCAGGGGTATCGAAGTGCATCGCTTCAGGGTAATTTATCTCAGGCTAAACGGCAGGCGGCCTTGGATGGCTTTCGAGATGGGCGATTTGACATTATGGTTGCGACCGATATTGCGGCTCGAGGGATTGATGTTTCTTTGGTTTCTCATGTGATTAATTTTGACTTACCTGATACAACCGAAGCCTATATTCACCGTACGGGTCGGACTGGGCGTGCATCGCGGTCTGGAGATGCATTTAGTATTGTGTGTCCAGATTTGGTTGAAGATCGGGCGATACTTTCTCAGATCGAGCGTAAGATGGGAGTGCCTTTGAAGTTATTGACTTTGAGTGAATTTGATTATTTTCAATCAAAGTCAACTGTTTCTAAGTCGGTGTTCGCTCGGGGACCTCGTCCCCAGCCGCAACGTTCTCTTCGATCACGTTGATAGAGCATGTCTCAGTACTCTATGGCTCAGTATTACCAGCTCCTTCGACAAACACAATCTACACTTGAGGCGGTGGCGGCTGAGATTGATCGCGACGTTATTAGTAATTTTCACCAACGAGTTCCGATTGAGCTTAGGCATGATGTGGTTCCTCTGATGAACGCTATTAATAATGCGATACGGGAAGTTCAAGTTTCTTTATCTTTAAAATATTGACCTGGAATGTGAACTCATGTACATTGGCAAGTCCTTAAGTTTAGTAGGAGTTTTTAAAATGGCAAAACAATGTGATATATCTGGCAAAAAGAAATCGGTTAAAAATAAAGTGAGCCACTCCAAAAGACGTACAAAAAGCATTCAAGAGGCTAACCTTCAAAGCCGTGTGTTTGTTGATCCGATTACAGGAAGAAAACTTAAATTACGAGTATCTACCAAAATGATTAAAACTATTACTCAAAAAGGTCTTCAGGCAGTTTTGAGAAAAAATAACAAAACGGATTTTATCCCGTCTTAATTTTCAGGAGTATTGACTATGGCTAAAAAAGGTAATCGACAACACATTATTTTGAAAAGTACAGAAAGCGGTCATAGCTATCATACTCGTAAAAATAAAAAAAATACGACTGAGAAAGTGGAAATCATGAAATATGATCCTTTTCTTCGAAAACACGCTCTTTATAAAGAGAAAAAATAGTTTTTTGATTCAATGACAACTGCCTTGTTGTTGGTTGACCACGGATCTCTGGTGAGTGCTGCCAATGATATGTTGTGGGATGTTGCTCGTCTTGTTTCTGCCCAGTGTCCGGATTTACTAGTTGAAGTTGCCCATATGGAATTAGCCTTACCGAGTATATCCGATGGAATTTCGGTTTGTGTTGCTCGTGGGGCTACGCATATTGTGGTGCATCCCTATATGCTTTCACCAGGTCGTCATGCGACGCAGGATATTCCTCGGATGGTTCAGGAATTTATGGTATTATATCCTTTGGTGACGTATCATGTCACAGAGCCTTTGGGGCTTCATCCTTTACTTGCGACTGTGGTTTTGGATCGAGCGAATTTGCGCCTTTTGTAGGTGTATTCGGGCTTATATGAAATTTTTTTTGGGTTAGTTCGATAATTGGACATAAAGGCTTTCTAGTGGGTGTTGTCTCCCCTTCCCCCTCTAAGCTATGCCCGCTAGAAGGCCCTTTTAAAAACATGCTAAAAATCCCCATTTAACCAAATGAAAATCCTTAACTGCACCGCTACGCCTGAAGGCTCCGCTCTTCGGTAGTCTTCGGATTTCCATTTGGCTACCTGAGGGCTTTTTAGCATGTTTTTACGCTTTCTCCACCCTATCGTTTGTTCTTGGTTTTTAAAATCGCTGTGCTCTTCAGTGGTTATTCAGTTTGTTTGTTGTGAGTTGGTTTCTGAAGTTGCTGTTGCTTTTCAAGGGTTTTTGGTGTGGTGGTTAGTGGTTTGAAACGCCCCTTTTTGGGATAGAGAGGGGTTGGGGGTGATCGTTTAGTCGAAGAGGGTATACCCCCATTGTTCAAAACACCACTAAGCACCTCAAGTGTAATATGATTTCTGCCATTAATAACCTGGGAAATGCACGATTTATGCTATTTGAAGACATGTTTACGGTAGAGGTGTTTTTGAAATTCCTAACCAAACTCACCTACAAACAGGATAAAAAAATATACCTTATTTTAGATAATCATAAGGTCCATTACGCTAAAAAAGTCCAACTCTGGACTGAAAAACGAAAGCACCTTATCCAATTGTTTTTTCTTCCCTCTTATTCGCCTGATCTGAACCCAGACGAATTGTTAAATCAAACAGTAAAACAGAAATTAAGATACACCCTTCAGATCAGACACCAGACTCAACTAAAACAGACCCTTCATCACTGCGTCCACGCTATTCAAAAATCGCCTTCCACTGTCCTGTCTTTTTTTCAAAAATCCGAACTCGCCTATATTGCTTAGCCTTAACCTAAAATTGTACTACTTCGTGGTCGAATTAATAGAAGTGAGGTTGCTTTGATGGAGTCTGATGTTGTTATTGCTGTTAATCCTTGTTTTGTGATACCCTTTTTTCGCTTGTTGGTTCTTAGTTGTTCATTGAGGAGAGTTTTATGGTTCGTAAAATTTTGATTGGATTTGGAGCGGTGATTTTAGTTATGGGGACTCGTGTTGAGGCGAAGTCTAAGTTGGATAAGCCGACTGATCAGCAAGCTTATGCGTTGGGATATACCATTGCGAAAGGGTTACATGAGCGAGATGCAACAATTTCTTCTGAGTTTTTGATTCAAGGAATCAAAGATGGTTTTACAGGTAAAGGAGTGATGACCGATGTTGAAATTCAAACGGCTATGGTTAATTATCAAGATGCGGTTAAACTGAGGCAGATTGAGAATAATAAAAAACTGTCTAATGAAAACGAAGCTAAAGGTAAGCAATTTTTACTTAATAATGCGAAGCAAAGAGGTGTTGTTACTCTTCCGAGTGGGTTGCAGTATCGTGTCTTGAAAGCGGGTGATGGGATAGTCTCTCCAAAAGCAACGCAAACGGTTACTGTTCACTATCGTGGGACGCTGATTAATGGGACTGAGTTTGATAGTTCCTATTCTCGTGGGGAGCCTATTAAGTTTCCTGTTAACCGTGTGATTGCGGGGTGGTCTGAGGCATTGCAGATCATGGCTGTTGGCGATAAATGGCAATTGTTTATTCCGTCTGATTTGGCTTATGGGGCTCAAGGTGCGGGTGCGTCAATTGGTCCAAATGAAGTGCTCATCTTTGAGGTTGAACTTCTGGGTATTCAATAACGTTTATCAAAACCGCTCTTTTTTAGGGGCTACTCATCTAATTCCTTCACATTGATATGAAGGTTCCTAATTTTGTAGCCGATGATTCGGTTGCTGGTTTTGAGGGTAATAGCGGCTTTGGATTGGTTTCCGTTGTGTTTTCTGAGAGCTTCGATGATGAGATTTCGCTCAAATAGGTTGGTCATTTCTTCTAGTGATAATTCTTGTTTGTAGTCGGATTCTTTTTTCTTGATCTGGAGGGTTGGAGGCAGATGTTCGGCAAGGATGGCATCTCCGTCACAGACGACTACGGAACGTTCGATGGCATTTTCCAATTCTCGGACATTGCCTGGCCAGTGGTATCTTGATAGCCAATCAATGGCCATTGATGAAATGCGGTTGATGGGTTTTTGGGTTTCTTTGGCGTACTTTTCTAAAAAGTGATTTGCCAATAATAAAATGTCACTTTTTCTTTCTCTTAGTGGGGGCATAAAGATTGGGAATACATTTAACCTATAGTACAGATCTTCTCTAAATCGTCCTTCGGTGACTTCTTTTTCGAGGTTTTTATTGGATGCTGCGATGATCCTGACATTGGTTTTTATAGCAGTGATTCCGCCGACCGGGGTAAATTCTTTTTCTTGTAGTACTCGAAGTAGTTTGACCTGGAGATTTGAAGCTAATTCTGAAATTTCGTCTAAAAATAAGGTTCCGCTTTCTGCGGCTTCGAATTTTCCTATTTTTCGGTGAGTGGCATCTGTAAAGGCTCCTTTTTCGTAGCCAAATAATTCGGATTCGATGAGACCTTCTGGGATGGCACCGCAATTAATAGGGACGAAGGATTTATTAGATCTGGTGCTGTTGTAGTGAATGGCATGGGCTACCAGCTCTTTCCCGGTGCCGCTTTCCCCTCGAATCAGGACAGAGGTATTGGTATTGGCGACTTGGATAATGCTTTCATAGATACGCTTCATTTCATTACTTTGGCCAACCATGTTGTGGATATTGTACTTGGATTGAAGTTCGTGTTTGAGTTTTAAATTTTCTTGTAATAACGCAAGTTGATCGGTACTTTTGGCTCTGAGGAGCATGATTTTTTGACTCATCATTAATGTTGTGACTTGAATGACGCTTAATAACGTATAAAACTCTTCTAGTGTTCTGTAGGTAATTAAAATACTAAATGCGCCAATTTTTTCGGCACTGGCCCACATTGGTAGTGAAATGAGTCCAGTGATGTTGTTTGGATGTTTCGATTGGAGGACTTCGGTAATGAGGGGTTGGTTGGTATTGCAAACTGTTTCTGCGCTTTTTTCTAAATCCAATTGAAAACTGAGTTGGGCCATTTCAAAGAAACTGGAGTCTAATTCCGAACAAAAGGTAGCAGTCTGAGGGTCGAATAGGATGACAAGTATGGCTGGGATATTGCCTATTTTTTGAATCTCTTTTGCAATATTTTTGGTCATCTCTTTGGAGTTAAATGAGGAAGAAATTATGGAGGAAATGGTACTTAATAGAGTGACTTTGTTTTGGTTTCCGGATGGCATTTTTAGGATCGTACCATAAAAAATGTAGCTGTTGCAAAACGTGTCTAACCTGATACCCTATTGCGTAGTTTTTTATTTTGGAGGCCTGTTTAATGTCGGTTTTGAAAACGCCCAAAGACGTTGCGACGTTTATTAAGAATGAAAACATTGAAATCATTGATATGCGCTTTACTGACTTCTTAGGAACTTGGCATCACTTTTCTGTGCCCGCAAAAGCGTTTGAC
Organism: uncultured Candidatus Marinamargulisbacteria bacterium; assembly: GCA_964652635.1. GTDB lineage: Bacteria > Margulisbacteria > Marinamargulisbacteria > SXXA01 > SICP01 > CAMCZW01. The sequence continues at coordinate 15,890 of CAZZBY010000005.1, forward strand.
GAAGGATCATTTACTACCGGATTTGGATTTGATGGATCCAGTATTCGAGGGTGGCAAGCGATTAACGAATCCGATATGTTGATTCGTCCTATTGCGGATACTGCATTTTTAGATCCGTTTACAACTCATAACACTTTGATTTTGATTTGTAATGTATTCGACCCGATTACCGGTGAAGATTATTCTCGTGATCCTCGTTATATTGCGCGTAAAGCCGAACAGTATTTGATTGGGACGGGAATTGGAGACAAAGCCTATTTCGGTCCTGAGGCTGAATTTTTTGTTTTTGATGATGTTCGGTTTGATCAAACCCATAATACAGGATTTTATTTCATTGATTCTGAAGAAGGAAAATGGAATTCTGGACGGGAAGAAGGCCCTAACTTGGGGTATAAACCTCGTTTGAAAGAAGGATATTTTCCTACGCAACCCACTGATAAACTTCATGATTTACGCAGCGAAATGACGCTTCTCTTGGAAGGCGTTGGGATTGATGTCGAGGCTCAGCATCATGAGGTTGCTACGGGTGGTCAATGTGAAATTGACATGAGATTTGATACGTTGGTGACGATGGCTGATAAAATGCTTAAGTATAAATACATTATTAAAAACTGTGCTTACCAAAGTGGTAAAACGGTAACGTTTATGCCTAAGCCACTTTGGGGCGACAATGGGTCTGGGATGCATGTTCACATGTCCTTCTGGAAAGAGGGTAAAAACTTATTTGCAGGCCAAGGTTATGGTGGGATGTCTGATATGGCGATGTATGCTATTGGTGGAATTTTGAAACATGCAGCGGCATTGCTTGCGTTTACTAATCCGACTACAAATAGCTATAAGCGATTAGTTCCGGGATATGAAGCTCCTGTGAATTTGGCTTACTCTCGGCGTAACCGAAGTGCGGCCGTCCGGATTCCGATGGTACATTCTTCTGAAAAATCCAAACGGTTTGAGTTTCGATGTCCAGATCCGGCTGCGAATCCTTACTTGGCGTTTAGTGCTATTTTAATGGCGGCAGTGGATGGAATTGTAAATAAAATTCATCCTGGTGAGCCACTTGATAAAGATATTTATGATCTTCCACCCGAAGAGCTTTTATTGGTTCCTCAAACTCCAGGATCCTTGAGAGATGCCTTGGTGGCATTGCAAAAAGACCATGAATTTTTATTAAAAGGGGATGTCTTTACCGAAGATGTGATTGAAGAGTGGATTGCCTATAAACTTCGTAAAGAAGTTAAGGAAATGGATTTGAGACCTCATCCTTGGGAATTTTCTCTTTATTATGATGTCTAAAAATTTGAGTCTTTTACGTTTGGTTGTTGATCCTTCTTCAGAGTCCTTTTTCCAGGGAGGGGATTATTTGTGTGTTTGAATGAATCTCTCTTTTGTGGGCCTTTATCGTTACCTACGAAATAAGAGCCTTTTGATTGATTAGTGTGAAGTGGCTTGACAATTTTGGGTTGATTTTTTATCATTTGTCTCTCTTTTGTCATTTGCACTTTTGCAATTTGAAAAATATCTAAATTTTAAAGAAGGTTAATTATGCCAGTTCCAAAGCATCGACGATCAAAATCTAAAAAACGAGCTCGGCATGCTGCGTGGAAGGTCATTATGCCCGAGTTGCGGCCCTGCTCTAACTGTGGCGTTTTGTCTCATTCGCACCGAGCGTGTATGGCCTGTGGTTACTACAACGGAAAGCCTGTGTTATCGGTTGCGTCCGTAACGACCGAGGACACTTCTAAGGACTCCTGAGTTGATTCGCATTGCCCTGGATGCCATGGGCGGTGATCATGCGCCTTCGGTTGTCGTGGAGGGTGCTGTTTTAGCGGCGACTCAGCTAGATGTTTATATTGTTTTAGTAGGCCCTGAGGATGTGATTTCCTCAGAGCTTTCTCGTTTTCCCAATTATCCCAAGGATCGTATTTCTATTTCTCATGCTCCCGATGTTGTTGGAATGTCTGAGTCTCCGGCAGTATCCTTTCGTCAAAAGAAAAATTCTTCTATTCAACTTGGGTTAAAGTTGGTGAAGGAGGGCTATGCCCAAGGCTTTGTCTCGGCTGGAAATACGGGGGCGGTCATGATGGCTTCAACATTGGTTTTAGGACGTATTCCTGGAGTAGAGCGACCGGCAATTGCGTCTTTGATTCCTACTAAAGCTAAGCGTCCCGTTGTGGTTTTGGATATGGGTGCATCGGTTGATTGTAAGCCTGAGCATTTGGCTCAATTTGCCACAATGGGGTCTTTTTTTGCGCAGTCTGTTTTGGGCGAGGCGCGGCCTCGTGTGGGCTTACTGAGCATTGGTGAAGAGCCTGAGAAAGGTAATCAAATGGTGCATGCTGCCTATGATTTAATTGCTGAATTGCCTCTTAATTTTATGGGTAATGTTGAGGGGTGTGATATTCTCGCAGGTACTGTGGATGTGGTGGTCTGTGATGGCTTTGTTGGGAATGTTCTTTTGAAATTTGGGGAGGGGATTTCCTCGGCCTTATTTGATCATTTTAAGGATGCCGCTCGTAGTGGATCTTGGCGGTATCAATTAGGTCTTTTGTTTTTAAAACCTCTTTTAAAGCAAATACATTGTCAGTATGATTATGAGGAATATGGTGGGGCCCCGCTATTAGGGGTGAATGGAGTATCGATTATTTCCCATGGACGGTCCAGTGCGGTGGCGATTAAAAATGCCATTCGATTAGCGGCCAATGATGTTCGGGGTGGAGTTGTGGCTAATATTAATAAGGCACTTTCGTCATGACGCCTGTTGGAGTCTTGGGGATAGGGCGATATTTGCCTGAGCGTATTGTCACTAACCACGACATTCAAGCAATGGGCTTGGATACTTCTGACGAATGGATTCGTGAGCGGACTGGGATCCGTGAGCGGCGTATTGCATCGGATGATCAAGCGACGTC
>CAZZBY010000006.1:0-18123 GCA_964652635.1 uncultured Candidatus Marinamargulisbacteria bacterium
AAAATGTGATTGCGGTTGCATCAGGGATGATGGACTCGATGGGGATGGGTAAAAATGCTACTTCTGCACTGATTTCTCGTGGACTCAACGAAATTGCCCGTGTGGGTGAGTTTTTTGGTGCGCGCCGTGAGACCTTTATGGGGCTTTCAGGAGTAGGGGATTTGGTGGCGACTTGTATTTCGGATAAAAGTCGTAACTTTCAGGTTGGATTTCATTTGGCACAGGAAGGGGATTTGGATTTAGTTTTAGGACGTCTTAAATTTGTATGTCCTGAAGGGGTGCGTACCGCTAAAATTATTTCTGGATTTGCCCAAAAAAATAATATTGATTTACCGATTGTTTCGGCTGTGTATTCGGTGATTTATGATCATGTTTCGGTTAAGGATGCGATTTACCGCTTGATGGCGCGTGAATTGAGGACTGAGTTTTGAGGGTTTCTTTTCACTCTTCCCTTCAATATTTACTGACTCGTCTGGTCACAGATGTGATGCTTTTTCCCGTGATTATTGTGAGTGCTTATGCCCTGAAATTTAAACTAGGATGGGTGTTTCGGCACTTTTTTTCCCTTCAATATGGGACTTTGTACTCACATGCTCCATTAGCTCCGTATTTGTCGATTGTTGGGGTTTTGATTTTGATTTGGGTTCCGACATTTTATTTTGTGGGGATGTACCGACGCATGATGACTTTGGTTCAGGATGTCGATGAATGTATTAAAGTTTTTAAAGGGGTATCGATTGCAACGATTGAGTTGATGGCGGTAACGTTTGTGTTGCCGTTTTTTCCTGGGTCTCGGTACTTTGTGTTTTATACATGGTTGCTTGGTATTATTTTTCTTTCAATTTCCCGACTGATTATTTTGCATATTGAGACGTTTTTTATTAAGCGAGGGTTTGGGACCCGTCCTGTTTTGGTGATTGGCGTTGATTCCTTTGGTCAGGATGTGGTTGAGAAAATTCAATTTTACCCGAGTTTAGGACTTCGCTACATTGGATCTTTGGCAAAGTTACCTCCTGAAACTATCCATTTCCATTTGAAAGAAACCTTTCATTATTTAGGGCTTCCGTCTGACTTTAAGCGGTTGGTGGATCAGTTTCATATTGACTTAATTTTTGTGACTTGCCGCAACTTGCCTATTTCTTTTTATACGGATTTGGTGATTTTTTGTGAAGTGAATAATATTGAGCTTCGTATTTTGTCAGATGTGTCGGATTTTATGGCTGGGACTGTTCATGTGGAGTCTTTTGATGGGTTGCCATTTTTGACTCATCTAAAGCGTCCTGTTTTTGAAGTGGGCTTCTTTTTTAAACGGCTTTTTGATATTTGTTTTTCGATTGTCTTACTTATTTTATTGCTTCCATTATTTTTGTCTATTGCGGTTCTGATTAAAATTTCTTCACCGACGGGGTCGATTTTTTATATTCAGGAGCGTGTTGGAAAAGACGGAGTATTGTTTAATATGATTAAGTTTAGAACGATGATCCCCAATGCGGAGCAGGGGCTAGGGCCAACGCTTGTCAATGAGCACCATGAGACTCGATATATTTTATTTGGTCGATTTTTACGCCAATTATCGCTGGATGAACTGCCTCAGTTAATTAATGTGTTTTTAGGCGAAATGAGTATTGTTGGTCCACGTCCTGAGCGTCCCTTTTTTGTGGATCAGTATACTCAGGATATCCCTTATTTTTCAATTAGGCACCGTGTGAAGGGGGGGATTACGGGTTGGGCTCAAGTGAATGGACGATCGATTTTAACTCGTCGTCCAGAACATAAACTGAAATATGACCTGTACTATATTAAAAATTGGTCTTTTGGATTGGATATTAAGATTTTGTTAAAAACTGTTTTGGTTGTCTTTACTCGTGAAGAGGCTTATTAGCCCTGATTTAGTTAAGAGTGTAATCGTATTCGATCGAAATGTCTTCAAATGTGAGGACGAATTTTACAAGTTGCGGTTTTACTCTCTCGTCTTCTCCAAGATTTGTGTAGTCTAACATTTCTTTAATTGTGTGATTGAACATCCCATAACCTCCCCAGGTTTATACTGAGGAGTTTCCTTGTTTTACTTGATTATAAAACAATGAAATTTTGTGGTTTGTTTTTAATCTTGGTAAAGATGGTGTGTATGGATGTAGTCTGCAATGCCCTTTGGGACATGGGCTGTAATGGCTTTTTTCTGTGAAATTAGATTTCTAATTTGGCTGGATGACGTATGGATTTCTTCCATGACAATATGTTTAATTTGATGTGCATAAGAGGCAATTTTTAGGTTTTCTTTTTTATAATTTGGCCGATTGATAACCACTAAATGGACTTCTCCTAGGAGAGTTTTATACTCTTTCCACTGGTGAAATGTTTGGTAGTTATCTTGACCAATGATCAAGAAAAACTGAGTGTTTTTGGGATGTTTTTCTTTTAGACGTCGAATCGAGTGAATGGTGTAGGAGGGGGATGGACCTGATAATTCCATAGGATCGATTTGGATATTTGTTGAGGACGCTTTCATTGTGGATATTGCTAGATTTAGCATACTTAGCCGGTGTTGTTCGCTGGCATGTGTTGTGGTTTTATTTGGAGATAATTTTGAAGGGAGTAGGATGAGTTGATCTGGATGCAAAGTCTTGACAATAGTTGTCATGATACTTAAGTGCCCATTGTGGATGGGGTCAAAACTACTTCCAAATATGGCAATCCTGGTATGCCCTATGGAGGGGCTCATCGTGAATATTTGATTTTCTGGAAGGTTTTGAGTTGCTCGTCTTGATATTTTATGGTTTCAATGTTTATTTTGACGATTTTGACAATGGTCCTGATTTGATTTTCTATTCTTTTGATCCGATTGTGATGACTATGACTTTTTTTTTCAAGTTGTTGAAGGTGTTGAAATAGGTTTTTTTGGTACTCTTCGCAGTCTTTAGTATAAATTTCCACTTTACCAATATACTCTTGGAATTCTTTTTGTTGATCTTGAACTAATTTGACGTCTTTTTCGATAAATTTAATTTGGCCCGTGATTTCCTCACCTATTTTTTCTATGTTTTTGAGTAAGTCACTGGGCACTACTTGCGGAGTCCCCGAAGGTGTGCTGATGGGGGTAACTTCATTTTTTCTGGGGCGACCTACTTTTCTTTTTAGAGTTTCTGTTTGATGTAAGTTAGATATTTTTACTATTTCTTCCATATGTCACCTTTGTAAAAAGTCCTCATAGTTTAGCATCTAAGCAGTTTTTTTCTAGTAGTTCTTTTACTAACTCTGGAGGAACTTGATTGCTTATAACGGTTTTTCCGATTTCTGTCGGCAAAACATAGTGAAGTTTTCCGGATTTTACTTTTTTGTCCATTTGCATTTTTTCGATGATTTTTTCACAGGAGATTAGTAGCTTGCTTTCATCAAAAGTAAGTTCTTTTAGAAAATTTTTTATTTTTATAACGTTATTTTTGCTAATCAATGATAATTTTGCAGAAATTTCAGTTTCAATAAACATTCCAATGGCGATGGCTTCTCCATGCAAAAAGGTTTTGTAGTTAGTGGCAGCTTCAATTCCGTGTCCGATGGTATGCCCAAAGTTTAAAATAGCACGTTTTCCGGATTCCCTTTCATCTTGGCTTACGATTGCAATTTTGTTTTTGACTGATTCTTTGATCATGTGTTGCCAAATTTCTTGAGAGGTTTTGGGTGAAAGCTGGATGATTTCGGATGTATGTTGTGTCATGTAGTCAAATAATGCTGGGTCCAGGGTGATGGCGTATTTTGCGATTTCTGCTAAGCCTGCTTTTAACTCTCTTTTTGGTAGTTTGGTTAAGGTAGCGATGTCGATGAAAATGGCTTTGGCTTGGTAAAATGTGCCGATGAGGTTTTTACCTTTTGGGTGATTTACGCCGGTTTTTCCCCCGATGGATGCGTCAACTTGGGCTAAAAGGGTGGTGGGGACTTGAATTAGTGGGATACCTCTTAGGTAGATGCTTGCGACAAATGCAGCTAAATCCCCGATGACACCGCCACCTAGAGCGATGATGCAGTCATTTCGCTCTAATTTTAGACTGAGCAGTTGATTAAGGATTTGACTGACGGTTTGGAATGTTTTTTGTTCTTCGCCCGATGGGATATCAATTACACTGCAATGCATCTTTTTTGCATTGATCCCTTTTTTTAAGGAGGTGGCAAAGCAATCGATTAAGTTAGTATTGGTGATGATGACTACTTTGTCTGATTTGATGTTACTTTGGATATAGGATGGAATTTCATTTAAAATATCAGTTCCAATCATGATTGGATGCCTACTTTCGGTTTTAATATGCAGTATTTCTTTTTGAATTTGAGTCATGACAGGCTCCCTGGTGTTTTTTTCGGGTGATTTTTGTTGTAGAAGTGCCAAATTATCTCTGCAATTTCTTCTATGGTTTTGTGATTGGTGGATATGGTTAAATCGGCTAACTTTTTGTAGATGGGTTCTCGTTTTTTTAACAAGATGGATAAGCTGTTGAGGGGTGATTTTTGGTTAAATAATGGACGTTTTGTTTCGTTTTTAATTCGGGAAACAATGATTTCGACACTTGCTTCGAGGTAAATGATGATGCCCATTTTTTTGAGAAGATCTTGATTTTTTTCGGATAAAATCATGCCGCCGCCGGTGGAGATGATGCAGTCTTTGCTGGTGAGCAGCGATTCGCATAGAGATTCTTCAACTTTTCTGAAATAGGTTTCGCCTTTAGTGCTAAATAATTGATGGATACTGGTTTGTTCTAATTCTTCAATCTTTTGGTCGGTGTCAATGAGGGTAAAGTGGGAAATATTGCTTAGTGCTTTGGAGACACTGGTTTTGCCACTTCCCATAAATCCGATGAGGATAATATTAGATTTATTCAACGGTGACACTCTTAGCAAGATTTCGAGGTTGATCTACGTCGCATCCTAGATTGATTGAAGTATAATATGCCAGTAGTTGCATTGGGATTGCGGCCAAGATGGGAGTGAGATCCTCGGAGACGTCGGGGATGTAGATGATGTCATCTGCACAATGCTTAATTTCGGTATTACCTTCGGTGGCGATGACAATGGTTTTACCTTTTCTTGCTCGGACTTCTTCGATATTGCTGACCATTTTTTCATAGGTTTCAGCTTTGGGTGCAATGCAGACAATCGGCATGTTTTCATCGATAAGTGCGAGTGGGCCATGTTTTAGTTCTCCTGCTGGATACCCTGTTGCGTGGATGTATGAGATTTCCTTGAGTTTCAATGCGCCCTCGAGAGCAGAGGGGTAGTTAACCCCTCTTCCAATGAAGAGAAAATTTTGGCTTTTGTGATATTTGAGCGCAATTTTTTTGATGGCTTCGGCTTCGCTTAATATTTTTTCAATGTAGTCAGGGACCTTTTTGAGTTCATCTAATTTGGCTTTGATTTCCTCTTCGCTTAATGTCCACCTGATTTGACTCAGATAGAGTGTAAAAAGATAGGTGGTGATTAGTTGGGCGATAAAGTTTTTTGTTGAGGCTACGCCTACTTCTTGCCCAGCATAAGTGTAAATAACGGCATCTGCTTCTCGGTCCATGCTGCTATTTTTAGCGTTGACAAAGCAGAGGACTTTGTAAAACTTACTTTTGGCTTCGCGTAAACAGGCGAGTGTATCTGCGGTTTCGCCTGATTGGGAGAGGGCAATAACAATTTCATTGATTCCGTTGACTTTGTGTCTATATCTAAATTCTGATGAAATATCGACATCGGTGATGACCCTGGCGTATTTTTCTAAAAGATATTTCATGACTAGGCCGGCATGCCATGATGTGCCACATGCTTGGATGATAAATCGGTTAACGTTATTGAGTTCTTGTCTTGATAATTTGAGGTGTTTAAAACTAAATTGTCCATCCACTAGTAATTTGGAAATAATGTTTCGGACAACGGTGGGTTGTTCGTGGATTTCTTTGAGCATAAAGTGGTCGTAGCCTGATTTTTCGGCGGCGATGGGGTCCCAGGTGACGGTTTGGACTTCTTTTTTGACGATGTCACCGGTAAATGTTTTGACGGTGACTTTGTTTTGCTTGATGATGGCCATTTCGTGGTCTTCGAGGTGAATCATTTCCTTGGTGTGGGGGATGATGGCATTGATGTCGGAGGCGACAAAGTTTTCGTTTTTACCAATGCCTACGATGAGGGGGCTTCCTTTTCGGCAAACAATGATTTTGTCTGGTTCGGTTTCAGAGATAATGGCCAATGCAAAGGCACCTGTAAGCTCCTGAATGGTTTTCACAACCGCTTCCTCTAGAGAGTCTTTGAGGAAAAATTCGATGAGATGGGAGATGACTTCGGTGTCGGTTTCAGATCGGAAGAGGAAGCCCTGTTTTTGAAGTTTTTCTTTTAAAATGACGTAGTTTTCAATGATGCCATTATGGACAACGGCTACTTTTTTTTTAGGGCCTAAGTGTGGGTGTGCGTTTTCTTCGGAAGGGATTCCGTGGGTGGCCCATCTTGTGTGACCGATCCCAATATTTCCAGAGATAGTCAGCTTATTGAGTTCGTCACTTAAGGCATGGAGTTTGCCGGTTTTTTTCCAGAAACTGAGTTCGTTTTGATCGAGGATTGCAATCCCAGATGAATCGTAGCCTCTGTAGCTGAGACGTTCTAATCCAACTAATAGGATGGAGGGGACATTTCTTTCGCCGATATAACCTACGATTCCACACATAACTCATTCTCCTCGTTGACCCTCATTTGAGGTCTGTTAACATTTCTTTAATCATTTCTTTTCCGCCGATCATTCGTTCTAATTCTGCCTTAACTTCATTGTGTTTTAAACGCTTAGCGGTGATCTCGGTTGGGTTCTTTTGGGTGTTTTTTGCTACTGAGAAGTGTATATTCGCAAACTTTGCGATTTGTGGCAAATGGGTTACACATATGACCTGTGCTTTTTGGGATAATGACTGGATTTTTTCTCCAATTTTGAGTGCGGTTAGGCCGCCGATTCCTGCGTCAATTTCGTCGAAAATCATACTTGAGGGGTTATCAGCATCCATGACGCTGCTGCGGATGGCGAGCATGATACGGGATAGCTCACCGCCGGAGGCGATTTCGGTGATGGGACCTTCTTTTTGACCTGCACTGGGTTTGATTAAGATGCTGCATTTACTACATCCCGTTTCTTTGAGTAGGGTGTCGTCAAATTCTACGACAAATCTGCAAGATCCAGTTTCAAAGTTAAGACTTTTCAGTGTTTCACTGATTTTTTGGCTGATGACTTGGGCCGTTTTTACTCGCTCTAGATGGAGTTGCTTTGCTAAGGCAATGACGATTGCAGTTTGGGTAGTTCGTTGTGTATTGTACTCTTTGAGCTGAGCGTCCCGATTTTCGGTGATGGCAATTTGAGTTTTGAGGGTGCTGACTTTTTCAACAAGCTCGTTTAAGGTGATGGCTTTGTATTTGGTTTTGTATTTAAAGATGGTGTCGAGTCGGCTTTCGATATCATTGATGTCGATTTCACAGATAGGTTTTGTGAGATTTTGGCTGATTTCGTGGCTTATTTCTTGGGTCAAAATTAGTGCGGCTTGGTAACTTTCTCGGTAGTGTGGCAATTGGTCCGTGACAATTTGCTCTGCATGAGTGAGGGCGTGTTGTGCCGTACTCAGTTCATTTTGGATGGCGATTAAATCCTTGTATTTTTTTTGGTGAGATTTATAGAGTTGTTTTTTGTCTCTTAACTCGGTTTCTTCATTTAATTTGAACTTTTGCTTTTGGATATCTTCTAGCTGGAATTTTAGAAATTCGGTGAGCGAGTCATCTGTGCTCATTATCGTTATTTCCTTTATTTTTCTTTCGATTTCTTTTAGCTTTTGGAGTTCATGATGATAATTTTGAATGATTGTTTGACTGGCAGTGGGTAAAAGTTGATCGAGTAGAGCTAGCTGACTTTTTGAATCTAAAAATTTAGTTGTTTCGTGCTGGCCGATGATATTAATCACTGATTTCATCAACTCTTGTAATTGTTTGATGGGGATGCTTTGGCCGTTGATTTTAGCGATATTTCGATTGGATTTGGTAATGACTCTGGTAACCGTGATATGTGGATCGTCTTCTTCGGCCCACTCTTTGAAGAGATTATGGAGTTTGGAGATGTTGAATGTGCCTTCGACGATACTTTGGGTTTCATTTTGCATGATGAGAGATGTTTTGGATGGGGTACCGCACAGTAGGGATATGGCATCAATGATGATGGATTTTCCGGCCCCAGTTTCCCCAGTAAATGAGATAAATCCGGTGTCAAAATTAAGCTCGAGATCTCGAATGATGATGAAGTTTTTAATTGATAATTGGAGCAACATACCTTGTTATAGTATCATCATTAAATGATGAATAAAGATGCTATTATCAGGAAGGTCGCTTCACGTCTTGATTTGCGGTATAAAGTGGTCAAAGATGTGACTGAAATGATTTTTGATACCATTTCGGACTGTTTAAATGCAGAGGAGCCTGTCAATATTGTTGGTTTTGGGTTATTTGATCTTAAGACCCGCTCATCTCGCAAAGGGCGTAATCCTAAAACTGGGGAGGATATGATATTGCCCGTGTCAACCCGCCCTTATTTTAAGCCAGGACGCTCGTTAAAGCGCAGCGTCAAAAAAATTTGACGTTAAATAAACTTGTTTTTCGGTGACAATGATATCCATGATGATGTCGTGGGAGTAGTGGGGGAGCATCTGAAAGAGTTGTTCAGAGAAGCAGACCCCAATTTTGATGGGGCTAGGGTTGAAGGAGGTGAGGAGGGTGTCGTAATGTCCTTTTCCTCGTCCGATGCGATGCCCAAATTTGTCAAATGCTCGTCCTGGAACGATAACGACTGAGGGTGGGACTCTTTGTTCTTTCTGATTTTGATTTTCTGCGCTTTCTAGGATGTTGTCTTGGTTTTTAGATAGTCGCTCTAATGAGACCATGGTGAAATGGTAGCTCCCTTGGATTGGATTTCGTTGTGGTGTTTGAATTTTGATTTTTTTGGAGCTTTTTTCTGCTATCCATGGCAAAAGTTGGGGTTCGGATGGGGTTGGTATGTAGGCTCCAATCGATATGCTCGTATTGATTAAATTGATGCTGTTGAGGTTTTCGATGATGCCTTGACTTTTCTCAAAGACTTTCTCTGGACTGAGTTGCTTGAGGCGCGATGCAACTTCCCGACGAATTTCTTCTTTATCCATTCATAATCTCGTCTGCAATCATGTCGCCAATTTCGGTGGTGCTGTATCCCATTTTTCCTGCAGCCATTGATTTTGTTTTTTTAATCACCTTTTTCATTGCAGCTTCTAGGGTTTCGGATGCCTGAACTTGCCCGAGGTGGGCTAGCATCATTTGGGCGGATCCGATGGAGGCTAGGGGGTTAATTTGATTTTTTCCAGTAAAGTCGGGGGCAGTTCCGCCAATGGGTTCAAACATACTGACGCCTTCTGGATTGATGTTGGCTCCGGGTGAAATTCCCATTCCTCCTTGAGTGACGGCGGCTAAATCGGTGATGATGTCCCCAAACATATTGGTAGTGACGATGACATCAAATCGCTCTGGGCATTCGACCATATAAATGCAGCATGCATCGACGTGAATATAATCTGTTTTGACAGTGGGGTATTGGGGCTTCAGTTCGTCGTAAATGCGATTCCATAGCCCAAATACGTTAGACAAGACATTGGACTTTCCGACGAGTGTTAGTTTTGCGGTGTAGCCTTTTTGGATGTCTTCACTGCTGAGGTTTGACCAAGTTTGACCTTTACGTCGATTTTTTGCGGTTTCAAATGCATATCTGAGACAGCGCTCGACTTGGTGCCGCGTATAGATCATTTCTTCAATGGCAACTTCGTTTTCTTGACCTTGATTTTCGGTGTGGCCTTTACCAATATACAAATCTCCACTATTTTCTCTCACAACGATGTAGTTAATCTCTTTTGGGCCTTTGTTTTTGAGGGGAGTTTCGACGTTTTCGTACAGCTGGACAGGGCGGAGGTTAATATATTGGTCTAATCCAAATCTGATTTTGAGGAGAATGCCTCGTTCTAATACTCCAGATTTGACGTCGGGATGTCCGATGGCTCCTAGTAGAATGGCATCGTAGGTTTTGAGGTTATTGAGTTCATCGTCACTGAGAATTTGGCCAGTTGCCATGTGTCGGGTGCCGTTATAGTCCAAGTGGGTAAATTCAAATGAAATATTATGTTTTTTTTGAATAGCATAGAGGGCTTTGACCGCTTCCCGGGTAACTTCGGGGCCGGTTCCGTCTCCGCCAATGACTGCAATTTTGTACATACAGGCTCCATAGTGATGAAAGTGCAGGATATTATAGGGTAGTTTACCGGGGATGTTTAGTTTTTTTAGGGGATGGGTATTTTCTCTCTGTTATGATTTTTTTTCGCAGTTTGATTTTAGTTTTAATGTTGATTCTTCTTTCTGCTCCTACTCTTGCCGACTCTACTTCTCCGGCCAGCTCCTCAGAATCCTTGGCATTATCTGAAGTTCCAATTACCGTGACGCAACCCTCAGGTATGATTTATATGCCTGCTTTATCACTTAGTGATCCTGGGGATATTGAGTTTTCAGCGGGCTTAGATACCTTTAGTGATGGCCATTTTGGGATTACTGCTGGAGTGATGTATTCCCCGATTGAACAGCTTGAAGTAGGTGTTCGATTGGCTAATTTGAATAATCTGGTCAGTTCAATGCAACTCACTATATTTGAATTAGAACATTTGTATCGATTCTCTAAGTTTAAAGTCGGAGTTGGGTTTAATTCGATTTATGACACTGGGCATTTGGAGAAGTGGGAAAATAAATCTGCTTACAAAGCTAATTTATTTGCACATTATTTAACTACTTCATTTGAATGGGGAGAGGCGACTGTTCATCTTGGATTAACTCAACCTCAGACTCAGTTGGATAAGGGGAACCGAGATGCTTTGGGTGGATTTTTTGATGATGTGGATCACTTTTTTGTTGGAGTGTCGACTCCGTTGGGCGCTGGACATTTTTTAATTGAATTTGATACTGAAGATATTCACTTTGGATACCAATATCCGATTCAGGGCGGGCGAGCGGTTGAAGTAAGAAGATATGATGTACTTCAGGGGATTTCTCGCTTTTCCAAAGATAATGAGCCTCAACTGCAATATGGGATTGAGTTTAAAGCGCGTCATAATTATTTTAGAAAATTATATGAAGATTCCGCCCGTGCTAAAAGTCAGCTTGAGACCTCTAAGCGAGAGTTACGTTCATTGGCGAAGGATTTTGAAGTGATTCAAATGAGTTATCACTCTCTCCAAGATTCACAAAAGATTTTGGAAGATAAATTGAATGCTCTGGATTTACTTCAAAAAGATTTGATTGTTGCTAAAAAACAATTTGAATCGGATGCAAAATCGCTTCGGCAGGAAAATTCTCAATTATTGAAACTATTGAAAGAGCAAAGAGGCATTCATGACTCGAATATCCACAAGCCTCTTCCGGTGGCAGATACTTCTCCTATGCCTTGGATGTCTCAGAATACTCGAAATACCTCTCCGGAGTTTGCTCCAGTGCCTGCGAAATTATTTAGCGAAGTGGGGAAATCCCTTCATAATTGAGGGTTCAGTCTTTCAATTCCTCGCCCTGCTAATAGCTTATTGATGGCCATGACATAGGCTTTGGCTGATGCGGCTAATACATCGAGTGCGGCACCTCTTCCTGTAAATGTTCTGTTTTTTTCTTGAAGCCTGACTACGACTTCGGCTAAGGCATCTGTTCCGCCGGTAACGCCCTGAACGATATAATCTTTGAGTTGAAATTCCTCTCCTATAATTTGATCGATAGTTTTGTAGATTGCATCGACAGATCCCGCGCCTTCTGCAGTTTTAGTGACTAGTGTTGGTCCTTTTTTAAGGCTGATGGTGGCATTGGGTTTTTGACCAATTTTGGAAATGACCTCGATGTCTTCGATATGGAATAATTCTTCATTGCTGCCGACTTCATTGGAAACGAGGGCTTCAATGTCTTCATCGGCGATTTCCTTTTTTTTGTCGGCCAATTGCTTGAAGGCTTCAAATGCGTTATTAATTTCGGCTTCATTTAATGTGAATCCAAGGTCTTTTAATCGATCGACAAACGCATGGCGTCCTGAGTGTTTTCCTAATACTAATTTTGTATGAGAAATCCCGACGGTTTCAGGCTCCATAATTTCATAGGTTTGTCTCATTTTGAGCATCCCGTCTTGGTGGATTCCGGCTTCGTGTGCAAATGCGTTTACCCCCACGATGGCTTTGTTGGCTTGTACCACGGATCCGGTGATGCTTGATACTAGACGTGAGGATTTGAAGATTTCCTTAGTATGGATATTTGTGTGGGCTTGATAGATGTCATTTCGGACATTTATTGCCATCACCACTTCTTCTAGTGCTGTGTTGCCGGCCCTTTCTCCAATTCCGTTGATTGTGCATTCGATTTGGGTTGCTCCATTTCTGATTCCCGCCAGTGAGTTAGCGGTGGCTAATCCTAAATCATTGTGACAGTGGACTGAAATGTCGACTAAGTCGATGCCCGAGACAGTTTCTTTAAGGTATCGAATTAAGCTTCCATATTCTTCGGGTGTTTGGTAGCCCACAGTGTCTGGAATATTGATAACGGTGGCCCCAGCTTTAATGGCTGCAGTGAGGATTTTTATCAAAAAATTTCTTTCAGATCTTCCGGCATCCTCACATGAAAATTCGACATCTTCGACCAAAGTTTTGGCAAATTTGATGGCACCGATGGCGGTTTCAATTACCTTTTCTGGATTCATTTTGAGTTTGTATTCCATGTGGATTGGAGAAGTTGCGATGAAGGTGTGGATCCGTTTTCGCTTTGCTTTTTGGATGGCATCACCGGCGAGTTGGATATCGGTTTTGGTAGCCCTGGCCAAACTGCAAATAATAGGAGTGTGAATGTGGGTTGCAATGGCGTCGATTGCTTCGAAATCCCCTTTGGATGCGACTGCAAAACCGGCTTCGATAATATCTACACCTAAGCGTTCGAGTTGATGGGCGATTTCTAATTTTTCTTCCAAGTTCATCGAGCATCCTGGAGATTGTTCTCCATCTCGCAAGGTTGTATCAAATATTTTAATATGGGCTGACATTTTAAACCTCCTGATTCGGTTTATTTAAATTTAATATAGGAAAATGGTTAATGAAATAACTATCCCCAGGAGGGGAGTAGGGCTGTTAGTGCTAAAAATAGTGATGCGTATTTTCTTAACATTGATGTTGAGTGTATCATGAATTTGTCTTTTTGATGAAGAGGACTTGTTTTTTTGGAGGATATATGTTGAGACTCGTTTCTTGGAATGTTAATGGAATTCGCGCAGTTGTTCGTAAGGGGGCACTCAAAACGTATTTGGATCTTTATGAACCCGATATTATTTGCTTACAGGAGACTAAAGCCCGCCCTGAGGATTTGCCAGATGAGGTCTTGAACCCGTCTGGTTATCATGGGATTTGGTATTCGGCCTTACGTAAAGGATATAGTGGGGTTGCGATTTTAACCAAAAAGAAACCGATTCGAGTCCAGGAAGGGTTTGGCATTGAAAAGTTTGATGTCGAGGGTCGGGTAGTCATGGCTGAGTATGAAGACTTTATTTTATTTAGTGTTTATTTTCCAAATGGGCAGCGGGATGATGGACGACTTCAATATAAATTGGAGTTTTATCAGTGCTTTTTTGATCATTGTGAAGAGTTGAGAAAGTCGGGGAAACCGGTCGTGATTTGTGGCGATTATAATACGGCTCATAAGGAAATTGATCTGTCTCGTCCAAAGGAAAATGAGAAGGAATCGGGGTTTCTACCAGTTGAGCGCGCCTGGATGGATCGCATTGTTGAGATGGGTTATGTGGATACTTTTCGATACTTTAACCAAAACCCGAATGAGTATACCTGGTGGAGTATGCAAACTCGGGCGAGAGAGCGTAATATTGGGTGGCGGATTGATTACTTTTTTACGACTTCAGATTTTGTGCCTCGCTTAAAAAATGCCTTTATTCACCAGGATGCGTATGGGTCTGACCATTGTCCAGTTGGGATTGAATTTTAGGATGGAATCTCTTCAATCAAAGCGTCAGCGTGCGGATGCGATTTATGAGAGGTTAAAGCGGCACTTTGATGATTTAGGCCCTTTTTTAATTCATTGCAACCCGTTTGAGTTGTTGGTTGCTGTGATTTTATCTGCTCAATGTACGGATGACCGTGTGAATCGTGTGACTCCGGCGTTGTTTGCGGCATTTCCGACGCCAAAACTCCTCTCGGAGGCCCCGATTGAGAAGGTGATGCATTTGCTTAAGTCAGTTAATTTTTTTAAAACGAAGTCGGCTCATATTATTGAAACAGCGCGTGTGATATACCGTGATTTTGGAGGTCAGGTTCCCCAAACATTGGAAGAGTTAATTCGATTGCCAGGAGTGGGGCGTAAAACAGCCAATGTAGTTTTGGGTCAAGCGTTTTCTGTTCCAGGGATTACGGTAGATACTCATGTCAAACGCTTGGCAAACCGGTGGCAATTTACTTTATCTGTGGATGCGACTGAAATTGAGTTTGACTTAGCTGAAATCTGGCCAAGAGCGACTTGGATTGATTTTTCGACGCTCACGATTTTACATGGGCGTCAGACTTGCGATGCGCGTAAGCCCTTGTGTGACATTTGCGTGATTTCTTGCTATTGCCCTTCGGCGACTCTTAAGTAGAAGATTTTTGGGATCACCTCTTCTCATATTGTATAAATTTGGGTATTATTGGGCTTCTTCTGCCTTTTTTTAATCGGCAGGTTTCTTTAATATTTGGATTTAGTTAGGTGAAATACACATGAATACTGTAACTTTGGCGGCGCAAATTCGGACTGAATTTGGAAAAAATCAAGTTAAAAAACTTAAAAGTACTGGGTTGATTCCTGCAGTTGTTTATGGTGCTGCGTTTGAACCTTTGGCGATTACGATTAATCCGATGGAATTGCAAAAGCTTTTTTCTAAAAGTATTTTTGGTAAAAATACATTGATTTCTCTCGAAGTTAAGGGGGCTAGTCCTTCTTCCTTGACTGTTTTGCCTCATGATTTTGAGCGTGATGTATTTTCCCAACAATTTACCCATGTTGATTTTAAACGAGTTTTAGATGATGTTGCAGTTGATCTTGTTACTCCCTTGGTATTTAGGGGGATTGCACCTGGGACTAAAATGGGTGGATTGCTTGCCAAGAAGATTTCTAAAGTTAAAATTTCCTGTCTCCCTAAGGATGTCCCTGCGTCTATTGTTGTGGATATTTCTAAAATGAATATTGGAGATTCAATTTTTTTGAAAGATTTGCCAATTCCCGCAGGCGTCACTTTTTTGACTCCTCTATCCACTCTTATTGCTCGAGTGAGTGTCCCACGCGGAATGACTGTTGAAGAAGAGGAAGCTGCAAAAAAAGCAGCGTAGTTGGAGATGTCCCAGCTTTTGAGGTCACTTAAAAAAGCTGCATATCTAGAAGGCGATTTTGTTACTCGATCGGGGAATCCGACGACTTACTACATTGATAAGTATTTATTTGAGACTAAGCCTGAAATTTTAAATGTATTATGTGATGAACTTGCGCTCCTGTTTCCATCTCCTGATGCTTATGATCGTATTGCGGCCCCTGAATTAGGGGCGGTGTCCTTGGCGGCACTTTTATCGGTGAAGCTGAACAAGCCTTTTGTAATTGTTCGTAAGGCGGACAAGGGGTATGGTACAAAACGCTTGATCGAAGGCGAAATCCACGCCAATGAGCGGGTTGCTGTTATTGAGGATATTTTGACGACTGGTGGGGCTGTTATGCAAGCTTGTGATGTGCTTAAAGCTGCTCAGGTGACGATTGTCAGGATAGTTGGGGTGATTAATCGCCAAGAAGGGGCATTTGAAAACTTATATGCGGCTGGATTTTCTGATGTAAAGGCTTTGTTCACTACTTCTGATTTGAAGTCATGTCACTAGTGGCTCATCCTTTTTTACATCAGCTTTTAATTAATTGTGACACTACTGGAAATCAAATTTGTGTTGGATTAGATCCTGATATTGATTTACTGCCTTCTGGATATGATCAATCCCTTTTGGGTGTCGAAGATTTTTTAAGGTCAGTCATTGACGCAAGTCATGATTTAGTGATTGCCTATAAGCCTAATATTTCTTTTTTTGAAGCGTATGGTATTGATGGATTGCGTCTTTTAGAGCGAATAGTATCGTATATTCCATCGTATATCCCAGTGATTATTGATGCGAAACGGGGTGATATTGGCAATACCTCTCGAATGCAGGCTCGCTTTATTTTTGATTATTTTAATGCATCTGCTGTGACCATTCATCCGTATATGGGTGAGGATAGTGTCCTGCCATTTTTAGAATATACGTCTAAGTATAGTTTTGTCCTTGGACTAACGTCGAATACTGGGGCTTCTGATTTTGAGCTGGCTATTATGCACGATGGGCGGCCTCTTTATTCTCATGTATTGGATAAGATTTTGTCTTGGAATCAGCGCTACCATAATGTTGGGAGTGTTGTGGGAGCAACCCAGACCTTGTTTAAAACGATTTCTAGCCAATATCCGACACTAACCTTTTTGGTGCCTGGTGTTGGAGCGCAGGGAGGTAATTATCGAGATATTGTGGCTTCTCAACCGTATCGACAAGGTCTTTTAATTGTGAGTGTGGGGAGATCGGTGTTATATGCTGCACAGAGTGCTCCGATTGAGCACTCTGTACGATCTGCGATTTTAGCGTTACCTAAATGACTCTAGTCTTGCCCTACGGGTGGGATGGCGTAGTTTACGGAGGGCTTTTTCTTCGATTTGTCTAATTCGCTCTCGAGTGACGTTATAGACTCGCCCTACTTCTTCGAGTGTGCGTGGCCGGCCATCGTCAAAACCAAATCGTAGTTTTAGGATCATTTGTTCCCGTTCGGTGAGGACATCCATTGATTTAATGAGTTCTTCCCTGAGGATGTTTCTCATTGTGGTGGTGTCGGGGGCTTCTAGGTTTTTATCTTCGATAAAATCCCCAAGTTGGGAAGATTCCTCGTCTCCGATGGGCATTTCAAGTGATAGGGGTACCTGAGAATATTTTCGGATTGCGACGATGTTTTCGAGAGGTAATCCAGTACGCTCACTGATCTCTTCGTTGCTGGGTCTTCGACCGAATTCTTGCATGAGAATACGGGATGTTTTTTTGACTTTGTATATCGTTTCGACCATGTGGACAGGTACCCGAATGGTGCGAGATTGGTCGGCAATGGCGCGGGTAATCCCTTGCTTAATCCACCAGGTGGCATAGGTTGAAAATTTGAACCCTTTTCGGTAATCAAATTTTTCAGCGGCACGGATGAGCCCTGTATTCCCTTCTTGAATTAGGTCTAAAAACAAAAGACCTTGCCCTGTGTATTTTTTTGCAATTGAGACGACTAACCTGAGGTTTGCGTTAATCAGTTGTTGTTTTGCTGCCATTTCGCCGGCTTCGACTCTTTTGGCGAGGTCAATTTCTTGCTCTTGGGTTAATAGGTCGATGGTTCCGATTTCGCGGAGGTACATTTTGACGGAATCGTCGAGGTCCGGTGCTTTTTCTAGAGAAACTAAGCTTGCTTTGCTGATTTCTTCCTCTTGGGTTGCTTTTTCATCAATGACTTCTAAATCATCATCTTCTTCGGTGATTTCTACGCCAGACTCCAACATGCTTTCGATTTCAGCGAGCATGCTTTCTGGATCTTCAATCCCATTTAAAATTTCTTCTGTGCTCATCTTCTTTTTTCCACCCTATTTTTTGAAATGACAGCTCAATTTTGTTTCTTTTTCTTCGTCTTATCGACAGGCAGATGACAAAAATTTCACTGACTTTTGCTATATGTCTTTGATCTTGCTGAATTGCGGTGCATGATCTGCACGGCTATATTTTGAAATCCTTATCCGGATTAAGGGGGCCCTCAAGCCATTTTTAAAGGCTTCCGATTCTCCTTGATTTTTTTAACTGTGTCAATGCTTTTTTTAGTAATGTGTTATCAGACTATGGGGGGCTGATGAATTTGCGTTAGCTTTTCATCTGGCAGTTACCGATTATGTTGATGGGACTGTTGGGAAATACCCCATCTGCACAATTTTCG
>CAZZBY010000007.1:0-16558 GCA_964652635.1 uncultured Candidatus Marinamargulisbacteria bacterium
AAGTGTCACATTTTCCAATTTTGTGGATGCGATGGTGCTTACTTCTCGTGATCAGATGAGCTATTGGGCTGATATTTCGGCTGATACTTCCTTGGAAAAAGTGGCGAAACGTAAATATAGCCCTGATAAAACCTCTGATATGAGTCGGTATGAAGTTCGGACGGAAGATGTTGCTGTACTTCAAGAGCATCTTTGTAAGCCCATGATTGCTTTTGAACGCGAGTTTCAAAATGCCTTATCTGCCTCTAGTTTTGTGTCAGATCGTGGCGTTTTAGATTTAAATGCGTTGCGAGCTTTGGTCGCTAAAATGAATCGTTTTATGAATAGCTTGGATGCAACCCATCCTGAATTAGGTAAAGTGAAACTGGCGACTAAGCGATATATGGCCGAAGCTCAAAACCGATTAAGGCATATTGTTCAGGATTTGAATTTTGTGATTCAGCATTGGGAGCGGGTGTATGATCGCTTTCCGATTTCTCAATTAAGCCCGTCTGAATTAAGTGAAATAAAACCGACAGTGGATGGATATCGTGCAAGGGCTCATGCAAAAGCAACTGCCCCTAGTGTTGGATTGAGAACTAAAAAAGAAGAACATCGTGACTTTATGAAGGATATCGAAATGCGTTATCGTGATACCTTGGATGAATTTTTAAAGTCCGGTGATGTGAAAGTATTAACTCACTTTTTGCATGAAACATTGATGGGGGCACCAGAGCAACTTAAGGCGCTGACTCCTGGGCCTATTGAAAGCCGATTTCATGGGATTCGCTCTTTTGTTAAAGAGTCTTTAGTCCGCCTTAATACAATTCGGCAAGAGTTGGCATTTCTTTTAGTGAATGTTCAAAATTATCGTATTGCTCAGCAAAACCGTGAGGCTGTGGATGCACTTGGGGCTCCTCCTCAGTTTGCTCCCCGATCGATGGATGCTCTTAGAGCACAGCTTAGAGCAGGTCGGGCGCATGATAATGTGACTGCGTTGGATGCTGCAATACGCCCTGTTGGTGGGCTTCCTGCTGTGGCTCGGACGGTGGATGAAGAAATTATGGATATGCAGACTAGAACTTCTGCATTGTCTGGCACAATGACGGCCATGGATTGTAAGGAGCTTAGGGCTCGGCTTGCTGGGCCTGTGCCTAATCCTGCAACTCCTCCATCACCTCCTTTTCCCAAACTTAATTTTGTGCCGAGTTCTATGGAGCACCATAAAGCGGTGGCGATTGTCTTAGCTCGTTTGGCGACAACTTTTGATGGATTATTTGAAGTTCCGCCAACGCCAGATTCGGTAATGGCGATTTTAGGGCCTGCTGCACCCGATACGATTTTAGCAAGGGATGTTCGATTGTTAATTGATGAGGCAATTTTGCTTTTACAAGATCCTACTCTGGATATTATGGGCTTTAAAGGGCGGGCTGCGTCTGGGCAAATTTCGACGGATGCGGATCGTCTTGCGGCTCATTTGGGGATGATTAGGGGGCTTGTTGTGGCGGGTCACGTTCCGGCTTGGCACTCCCTCCAGGTGCCGGAGTTGAAAACGGTGTGTGCGGAGTTATCTTTTCTTGGGGAGGTGAAAACGGATACGGCGAAATTGGCTTTGGTCGCTCCAGATCAATTGATGGCGGGGTATCGTTCTAAAGCCCGAGATGTTCGTGATGGTTTGGCGGATGTTGTGGCATTGGCTGAATTGGCTCGTCGTCATGGTCTTGCTTTACCTGATGTAGGTATGCTTCCTCGTGTGGGATCCAAAACTTGGATTGAACAGGTGCGATTGATATTACGCCAATACGAAGCTGTTCTTGCGAAGGCTGAGGCACTGCCTGGATCTGATCGCGTTGCTCATCTTAATCGGGACCAAATGAGAGAGTTGGCGGAGTTGGATGCCAAATTAACGGTTTTGATAGGAGTTGCCTTTGTGCGGCCTCCTGCTGTAGTGGGCGGGGTTGATGTACTAGATTGTATACCCCAAATAACGGCCTTTAAGGCCGCTGTTGCTGCTGATGCACGTTTTGCTGCGCAATATAGTGTGGCTAGCATGCGTGCCCAATTTGTTGAGCTTCAGCGTCAAGTGGATTCGGCTCGAAAAGCCTGTCAGGCGGCGGATTGGTCTGTGATGACTTCTGAAAGGTTAACGCTGATGGAACGGACATTGTCTTACCAGTCGGCGTTGGATCGTTTGGAGCGAGATATTACGTTGGCTGAGCAACAACCTGATGGACAAGCGAATGCTCTTTCCCTGGCGGATCAGCTGAAGTTGATGCAACATGTCGAGCAACTTCATACTGAAATGTCTAAATTAAAGGTTATATCTGCTCCGCGTACTTTTAGGTTACCTCGTACAACGACGATGGCTGAGCTGGTGACGAGTGCAGGTAATGGCGTGCTTTTAGTTGGGCCGCCTGCCCTCTCTGTAGCGCAGATGACTACTGAATTAGCTATTCTGGATAAGAGCTTAGGTCAGAAGTCGCTTGTGGCCGCTCAGCGTCGCTTGGGAGTGGTTCATCTTCTTCAACAGATGATCGATGTTGTTGTAACAAATGCAGCAACAGCAACTATGGCTGATATTCAAACGGTGTTGACCTTTATCAAAACCCAGTTGGATGCGCATACGCCTTACCTTTCTTCTTATCAACGAGTTGAGTTAGGAAAGGCACTTCATCGGGTTGAAACGAAATTGGCTGGACATGCAACATTAGCTCCTCATCTTCAATCTGATGGAGCTTTGAAGCCTTTGGCTGCCGGTGGTGGAGCCGCCCCAGCACCGGCTTATCCTGCCGGTGTTAGCGAGTTATATCACGTTTTTACAGCTCTTAAAGGGACTCAGAAGGAGCTTTCTGGTGGACTTTCTGAGGAAATTAAAGCCAGTTTGACTGATCAATCGGTGACGACACTAGGCGATGATATTCGTTTGGGTCGGTCTTCGACGTCTCGGGCGGTGTCATTGGGTGATCAAAAAGCCTTGCTTGGGCGTCAGATGGCAGAAGTTTTGGTGATGTTGACCGATATTCATGACCAAATTGCCCAGTTAAAGAGTATTGATCCAAAGGCTAAGGTTGCAGAACTTCATCAGGTAGAGGCTCAGTTATTAAGAGCGATTGCGGATCGGTATTTGACATTGATGGCGGCATTTCCAGATATGACGGATCTCCCTTTGTTTGACCGTGATTCTCATGGGTTTGCAGATTCTTGTGTTCTTGCCGATGCGTTGAATGCGCAATTATTACGCTTGTTCGAGCCAATGTGTACCGTTGTGTCATTGGGTGA
The DNA here is from genome assembly GCA_964652635.1 of uncultured Candidatus Marinamargulisbacteria bacterium. Classification (GTDB taxonomy): domain Bacteria; phylum Margulisbacteria; class Marinamargulisbacteria; order SXXA01; family SICP01; genus CAMCZW01. Next base: position 3,259 of record CAZZBY010000007.1, read on the forward strand.
CCATGCGGCGATGACACTTAAACCTGGTCGGGATCCTCACCGCATGGCGGGGTGCCAAACTGTGGTGGCTGGATTTGGTAATCCAGTTGCCGCTGGTGCTGCCCCTGCTGCCCCTGCTGCTCCTAGTGAGGCGTTAGTTGTTACCACTGCACTGTCATTGAGAGAATTACATGACTTGGCGAGTCCTGTGTCGACGCTGACGGATGTTGAGAAGCGGGCACGGTTGATTGAAATTTTTGAGATTGCTGATGGTAAAAGCAAGGATTCTCCTGAATTTAAGCAGCTTGTCATGCATTTGGCACAACTTAGTGGTGCTGAGCGTCAGACAATTTTTAGATTGACTACGGGGTCTGTTGTTGGATTGGATCGGTTTTCTCGACTTGCTATTGGGCAAACTGGGGCTAATGTGGCTGGTCTTTCCGCAGATCCGGCTGATTGTTTGAGTTGTATTGTAGCGTCGTTGCCGGTGCTGAGGGCGGTTGCTGCATTGCCTGGGTTACTAGTGGCTGACTTTAATGCGTTGTCTCGAGAAGAAAAAAGATTGGTTTTGAGCGATCCTCAGAGTGCTGGTAATACACCTTCCTTGCTTCATTTACTACCTCCCCCCATTCCCCTTCCTGCTTATTTTTATCCAGTGATGCTGGATCTGGATGTCTTTTCTCAGAGTTGGGTATCTCAGATTGCTCAGGATCCTGTTCAATTTTTACCTGTCTTACACAGACTTACTGCTGATCAGCAAGCGGTTGTGATGATGTCGGTGTTGGAGTATGACCGGCTTCATCATACTCAGGTGATGGTGACTTTATTCCGAGAGTGGGGAAATAATTTTACTAATTTAGTGACCTCTATTTCGCATTTTAATTTAGCTTTGGTTCCAGCTGCTTTTCGTCCTCGATTTGTGCAGTTGGTGACGGATTCTCTTGTTTATTTACTTGGGCCGTTTGTAGATCAGTTGAAGGATTTACAGCCACCTATTGCAAATGTGTTACCGCCCGATATGTGTATTGCTCAGATTAATGCCATGGTTGCAGCTCCTCATTTTCAAGCATTACTTGCGCCTGGAGTGATATCTCGTGATCAGGTATTGGATATTTTAGCTTCAGTTTCTCAGCGATATTCGCTGTCGGATGTCGATTTTATGCCTGTTGCTGACCAATTAAACGCTTTATTAGCCCCGCCTCCTTTTTTGCCGATACCTGATCGTCATGATCCTCGCCTTTATTTAACTGCACAACTCTTTATTCAGCTGATTGGTCGAGATATGGATCAGGCAGTGAAAGGATTAAAAAAACTCGATCAGGGTTCTTTGACTGAAGTTATTGGCTGTTTGGATAATACTCCTGTTGCTGGACAAGATACGGTAAGACAGCAGGTCTTGTCTCGACTACTTGGCGGGCGTGTCTTGGATCGTATTGCTGTTGATGTGGTTCCTTCTCTTGTGGCGATTGCTGGAGGTACTCCTCCTACATTGGTTACTCATTTGGTCCAGGAAGTTGTTGGCCAGCCTTCCTCTTCTGCAGCTGATATTATTGCTTACTTCAATGCCACTGCTCCTCATCCCCCACAAGAATATCAGTCTAAAGCTTATGCTACTAAAGTATGGTTAATGGAGGCAACGACGTCTGCTGAAGATAAACTTAAAGTTTTTTCTGATTATGCGACGATGCATTATTTGCTTGATAAGCTTGATACTGGTGCTTTGATTTCTCTCCTGGATAAACCGGAGAATTTAGCCTTATTTACACAGGGGATGCGGGCTATTCAGCGATCGAATGGGGCTCATTTTGATAGGTTGCTTCGAGATGGTAGGGGGACTTGCCTTTTGTTTCGCCTTGGCATTCGACATCCTGGGGCTGCTTTATCTACTGAGCCTGGATTTATGGATTCCTTAGATCAAGCTGTGCGGTTGTTTCAAATTCGGCAAGCGTTGAGCCAGGGTGATTTTGGCGAGTTTATGGCTCATTATCGGGAGTTTCCTCCTCAAGTTTTGCTTAATGACGTGATTCCTTTATTGCAGGCAGTGCAGGGGCCACTTCTTCCAGGTGGGTTTGGGTTTAGGAATGTTTTTGATGACAAAATCCAACAGCTTCTTGGAAACCCTCCTGGGGCTGGTGCTTTTTTTGATCTGGACTTTTTTAGCGGGTTGATTGTGCATGTTGGGGACGAAAGGGGTCTTTCTCAGGCATTGTCTTTGGGGCTACCAGTTGCGATTAATCTCGTTGCTTCAATGTCTCCTTTTGGGTTCAAGTCTTCACCACCTAGAAATGCTCATGCTGAGGCACTTTCTGTTGCTCGGATGGTTGTTGGATTAAAGGATGGATCGTTTGATTTATCTAAATTAGATGGGACTCCTCAAAGTCAACGAGACTTTATTAATTTGATGCATGCACTCAACCATTATGATACTCACTGCCCTGCGGCTAAGCGTCCTCAATGGCTGATTTCGATTATGGAGAATACCCCTGCTAATCAGCAACGATGGGCGAATGCGATCGACGCTGTATTTGGAGGATATACTGGCTTTTTAGCCTATTTTTCAGTTACGGATCCTCCTAGCTCATCCCATATTGATATTTTGACCAGATTTCGTCATCTGTTTGGGTTTGATCGGCTGGTGCCTCCACTAGCTTTGCCGGTTGATATTGCTACCTGTCGAGCTGTTCTCAATGCACTTCAACTTGTTTTAAACTCTTCTCAAACGGGTCGCTCTTTGGATGTGTATAAAGCCGCTTTAGACGCTCGTGCGGCGGATAGACAGGCACCGCTTCCAGACCCTGGACCTGTCCGTACACAAATGGAGACTGTATTTGGAATTGATTATGCTGCGGTTGCTCAGCTTAACCCCCCTCGTGTTGTTCGTCGTCCGGGTCTTTCTCCACTTGCGAGTGCGGATGCCGGATTCGTTCGGTCTGTGAGTTCTCCTGACCGTGCTTATGCGATTTTTAAATCTGTTCAAGGTGCTGATGGTCTTGCTGTCTTTTCTCAATGGAAATCTGTTGTTAAAACAGTTCCTCCAGTTGTGGCAGGTAATCCTGATCCTCAAGTTGTGTTGTTTGCGCGAAATCTGATTAATGGAGTGCTCACGCATCAAGGAGAATTTACAAAAGATGATCGTATTGCGATCAATACCTTGCTCAGTGTATTAAGTCCTGCTGATCGGACGAGCTTATTTCAACAACTTTCAGATCTTAATTTGATGGTGCCATTATTCCAAAAAATGTGTCCTAAAAAGGCAGTTTCTAAAAATGTTGAATTTAGGCAGTTTTTTGGGGCTGTGCTTGCGAGTGGGTCTTCTCAAGTTTGTGTGGATGCTTTAAAAGTAGTCCGAGATCGTGGTGGGGAGTTTGCTTGGGGAATCACTGAATTTGTGAATCGATTTGGTAATCCACCAGTTAATACGGATGCCTTTAGAATATTGCTTGCCACTTTTGGAACGGGTGGTGTCCATGGTTATGTTGATCAAAGTCGACAGTTTGAAGATGCCTTATTTGAGGCGTTAACTCCTCTCCAATTGACAACGCTTCTATCGGGGTTAAGACAAGGGCCGGATGTTCGCAATAAGGATGATTTTTTCCTTGCGGCTCAGAGTTGGATGAAAAACAGGCTCCATCATTTGCATGCAGCGCGCAAATTAAGTGCTCGAGATACTTTTGGGTTTAAGATTAAGGGCGAAACGGACGCTGATCGGCTTAAATTTCAGGCGATTTTGGAAGAGATGATGTATCTTCCAACGGTTGAGGGATCACAATTGCATGACCGTAATGGATTTTTGCCGCTTGATCCTGCGACTCATATGCCCAACCCGGGAGGTGCTCCTCAACGTTTTAGTATGGTTGGCGGGGCTCCTTGTATCTTAAGAGATCCTGTACAAGCGTCTCGGCATTATCCTGATGTCATCGATTATGATCGGAGACAATTAAGTCGATTTTTATGGGGGTTGTCTACTTCAGAAATTAATTTATTGATCGATCACTTTAAATTTGCAGATCTCTTGATGGTGATGATGGGAGCGGATTATTATCATACTGTGGTGGGTAATCGTAATCTTAAGGCTTTTGGAGGAACCCCTTCTAAAGATGTGGCGGCTAAAGCTATGGCGAAAAAACATGTGGACGGTCTTCGTCATCAGTTTGTCAGTGAATTAGGGCAAAACTTTCGTACTTTGGTGGATCTTCCTCCGGGTGCCCCGCCCCCTGCACTTACTAAAGCTGGGTTGGTTAAGATTGCAATTAATGCGGGTGCCGGTCGACAGTTTTTGATGAGCCAGTGCCGTGTTCATGCGGGTATTCATCATGGTAATCGTGTCATTCAAGATTTGACCATAGCTGAATTAAATACTGTTTTACTTGAGTTTTATCATCAGGATCCGATTGAACTTATGGCGATGCTTCGCGAGGAGCCATTTAAATCAGAGCTTAGTCTTCCTGATCCTAGTGATCCGGCAGCACCTCTTGCTCCAACTGCGAAGCCGGGGGCTAGTCGTCTAGTTTCTAATGTTTGTACTTGGTTTACTCACTTTTATGTCCCTCCCGTTGTCCCGCCGCGGACCAATTGGGAGCAGTTGGTTTTGCGAGAAAAAACGGCTAAAGATGAATGGCGAGCAACTCGCGATACGATGTTTTTGGATCAGGATTGTGGGATTGAGTGAGTGCAGATTATCGTAAGGGTAAGCTGAAATACTTACCCTTGGCCGTTTAGCGTTTTAATAATCTCGTCGTGAAATTGGTTATTACTAGAAATGATGGTGCCGTTGTAGATGCTTGGGGTACCGTTGACATCGGTGTATTTTCCGCCGGCTTCTTCGACGATGATTTTGAGTGGTGCGATGTCCCAGGGTTTGAGGTTATAGTCGAAGGCAAATTCGCCAACTCCTTGGGCGACGTAGACATGGGCGAAGTAGTCCCCAATTCCACGTTGGCGCTTAGTTTTGCTGAGCATTTTAATAAAGGTTTCGGTGGTGGAGCCCTCAGCTTCGTTACCAAAGATGCTGCTGTGAAATACTTGGCTTTGAGCAATGTCGCTAATGGTACTGACATGGATTTTTTTGGGGGTGTCAAAGTGAGGATTGGCATGATAACTTCCATGCCCTTTCGCTGCGGACCATCGCTCGAATGTCATGGCTTGGGAGGCGATGCCTGCGACGATTTCTCCGTTTTCTTCGATGGCGAGCAAAGTGCCTACAAAGGGGATGCCACGGACGAAATTTTGCGTGCCGTCGATAGGGTCAATAATGAATTTTTGAGGGGCATCCTCGGGACATTGGCCGAATTCTTCGGCGTAGATTGGAAGGTCTGGAAATCGTATTGCAGAGATGCGTCTAATTTCCTTTTCGATGGCTAAGTCGGCCTCGGTAACGGGTGTTTGATTACTTTTTTGATCGACTTTGAGGTGGGCTTTGTTGAAATAATGCTTACATAACTCATCAGCTGCGTCTGCACATTCATGTAGAAAATTTAGCCATTGTTGGGGAGAATTTTTAATCATCGAATGCCTCATTTATCTGAATATCGTATGGTACCGAAGGTGGGACTCGAACCCACACATTATTGCTAACACTGGATTTTGAGTCCAGCGCGTCTACCAATTCCGCCACTTCGGCTTAGGCCATTGTAAAATACCGTTAGGCGATCAAATGGTCAACCTTGTATCTCTTCTTAAAATTGTTGACAACTTGACTGGATTTTATAGATTTGACATGTTTTCCTTGCGTGTCTACTTATCAATGTTACCGCAAAATTTAAACTTATTGCTATCGAACAGGGCGATGTCTTGCCTGCTTCAGATCCAAGACGAGGGCTTGCTGCTCTGTTGCCAATGCTGGAGGCATGTCCGGATGCTGCTCTGCCGTCAGTGCCGGGGCCGCATTTTGTAGAGATTGTCGCTGGCATATTAGTGGGGATCCTCAACGCCTCTGCAGAGAATTTTAATATTCTTCTTGGGAGTGCAGAATTTGTACGACTTCTGCAAATAACAAGATTAAGAACGACATCGAGTGACTGTGTACTGTTTCGCATGCTTGAAGGATATCTTAACCAGAAGGGTTTACTGAATCCGGACATGGAACCTGCCAATACTCTAAGCATAGACGATGTGTTGAGGTTAACCATTATCTTTAAGAAATGTCGCTCCTTTCCAGGGATGTCGGATGTTACTCAGCTCCCTCAAGATATAGTTTGGGCTCAACGCCTGGTGCGATGTGTTGTTACCAAGAGAAGCTCTCACCAATTCCAGGCATGTTTTGATTTTTCGAGTCAACTTGTTTCTTATTTGCCTTCGCATCCTGATCGATATTATTCAGCTCAATTAATGTCAGAATTTTTATTTGTTTTGTATAGTCCGTTTGTAGAGTTAATGTACTCTATGTTGGCGTCTGGGCAAAGAGATAGAATTGTGAAACCGCCAGAGATCTCTTCCAGGGATACCAAGCTTTTGTCTATATATTTAGCCTACTTGATGGGGCAGAATCGTTTCCCGTATGCCAGGATTCCTCCGTGGCTAGCTACACCGCATGGTTTCCAAAGTTATACCCGAGGATTGTCTCAAGTGGATCGAGCAGATATACCACTGACATTCCCTATAGAGTGTGTGATGCAATGAGATGGTGGTCGGATCATCACTTATTTTGATTATGAGGTGATTTTGGTGATGATGGATTCGATTTGAGCTAAATTGTGCGTAATATATCGGTGTCGGATGCTGTCGAGATGATGGTGACGTTCCTCATAGTCTTCTTGAGTCATTTGTAGTGCTTGAGTCATGCCCTCGGCGAGTTCGTGATAGTTGTAGGGAAGAATGGATTTACCCCATTGGTAGCAGGCTGCTAAACGTCGATGAGCGATGGGCAACATTTTAAATTGAATGGCCAATGGAAATGCAAATGAGCCTCGCTCGAAAAAATACGATTTGGTATTGATATCTCCTTCCCAATTGATTAGTGGGAGAATGAAGTGCATTTGGGAAAACTCTTCGTACATTTGGCTGAAAGGGAGGATTTGATGATGAAATTTGAATAGATGTTTGATTTTAAGTTGCTCGAGTTGATTTTGCATCAGGGTACCATCAACCGTATTGCTGTTGCCGATGATATTGACTTCGAAATCTCCAATTGCCGCTTGATGGAGGGTGTAGACGGCTTCGATGAGTCCTGCATAATCACGGTGTTCGAAAATGAGGTGTCCATCTGTGCAGAGTTGAATGGGGGAGGTGAGGGGTTTCTTTTTGGGATAATTGCGAATGGTACTGGAGGGGGTAATGGGAAATATCCATGGAATTTCCTCGGGGCGATCTTCTTGTGGGGTGCCGATATGCTCGGCGAGTACTAGTGGACTTCTGTGGGGACTTGAAAAAAAGGATTGGTACTCTGATTTGCTTTGGAGAAGGGAGGCGGAATGTATGATGCAAATGGTGGGGATATTTTGGGATTTGGCTTCTTCTAGCCATTTTTCGGGCTCGATACTATTCCATATTATAAGATCATAGTTTTTGAATTTTCGGAGTTTGTCGAGCCAGAAAAAGGGACCTTCGATACTGTGTTTTCCGCAATAAATATGCTTAAACCCATTAAACGAATTGTTGATATGGGTTTTCTTTACTGTGTAAACCTCGACAAAATATCCCATTTCATTGAGTAAATAGGTGATGCTTGGCAGCGTTTCTTGATGAAACCGATTGGGTTCAATTAAAATTGCTTTTTTTGAGAAATGCCTCATTTTTTGAAGTTTACCATATTCTTTTATTAAAAAATGAGTTGCTGAAATAACCTAAGATGGTCAGATGCAATTTTGATGTGATCAAATTGATCCTGAACCCACTTTCTGCAGTTTTTTGGGGAAATTTGAGATAAATGAGTTATGGCGGATATCAGGTGTGTTTCGGTAGAACAGATGAATCCTGAAATTTTATCTTTGACGACTTCAGGCATTGCTCCGTTACCCAGAACAATGGCGGGGGTGCCACAAGCGTTGGCTTCGGCTGGAGCTAGGCCAAATGGTTCTGGCCATTGGGTGGGGTAAAGCAAGGCTTTGGCATTGGCCAGAAGTTGGGTTTTATAGGTACCGCTGACTTCGCCTTTGTACTGGATAAGGGGGCTTAATTTTAGCCTTAATTTCCAGTTCATGCCGGGCCCACAGAGGTAGAGTGGGGTTTGGGTGGCTTTAGCGACTTTAATGGCGGTGGCTACTCCTTTGACTTTCCAGTTGAGTTTGGCCATAAAAATCAAGTAATTTTGCTTGGTTTCTTGGTAGGTAAATTCGGAGAGGTTGATGGGGTTGTAAATCTGATGGATATTGGGGCCATGTACGTGATACTGAGATTTCTGACTTTGACTGATGAAGATGAGATGTCCCTGTGTGGGTAGAGTTTCGTTATGTCCATGAATGGTGGTGACTAGCGGAATTCCTGGAAAGTGCTGGTTAATTTGGTCCACGGCATCCGAATGGTTGTGGATGATGTCGGGTGTCCATGGACATCGTTCTCGGATGCTTTGGATATAGGTGTTGAGGGAAGAGCTAGTGTTTTCTTTTGTTGGAGGTGTACCTGATTCGATAATAGGGAGGTCTTGAGCTCCACTGCCTTTTGGGCCGGCTAATAGGACGGTTTGACCTAGAGATTGGAGCCCCTTTAATAAATTGATGCATACTCGCTGTGTGCCTCCATATCCTTGAGTGGGAATGATTATGGATTGTGGGGCGATGATCAAGATGTTCATGAAGAGGTGAATTTTATCAGACTTTATAGAATTTTTGATACTGTTTTGCTACTGTGGTGAGTGATGACTACGATTATTAGTTTGGTTAAACATCGCTTTGAAGACGGTGATTTTACGGGGGTTCCTCGCTTTGATTTTGAGTTGAGGAAGGCGATTCCGGGCCTGATTACTCTCAAAGCCTCGTTATGGACATTTGTGAAATTGTACTGGTGGGCAATGAGTTGTCCTGATCAGTATGTGATTATTACTTCCAGTGAATTATCGGTGCAAGTTCCAGCGCGACTTAAAACGATTGTGATGCTTCATGGGTGTGCGCAAACTCACTTTGACCGTGATCCGCTATGGCAAAATCGCATGGCTCGGCAGTATTGTGATGCCCAGCGTGAGATGTATCAGTATCCTAATCGGGTGTTTGTCTCGCCTGCGCAGTGGACGTCGGAGGAGTTTAGTCGGCATTATGGGGTTTCTGCAGCGTATTTGATTCCGCATTGGGTTGAAATGCCACGCTCGATTGTAAAGCCGGTTTCAAATCGCTTAGTTGTAATTGGAGATTGGCGTAATTTTAATAAGGGGCAGCAGGCGATTGAGGTATTGAAGGTCTTTCGTCCAGACATTGAATTTAGGATTTTGCAGTTTACCTATGACACTCGGCATGAATTTTATCAGCAGGCTGATTTGTATTTATGCTTAAGTTTGTCCGAGGGAGGCAGCTATGCGATGTCGGATGCGGTGGCCTGTGGACTGCCGGTGGTGACGACGGATGTGGGTAATTGCTTTGAGTATGATGTGGAAGTGATTTCATGGCGGGATCGGGACCAGCCTGACGTGGTTTCGGCGGCAATTGACCGAGCGTTGGCAAGGCCTCATGGGCGACATTTTTTTGAGGATTATTCTTTGGATACTTGGTCTGGAAAATGGAGGGATTTGATCTCTGCAATTAACCGATCTAAAGACGTGGTGTCTCCTGATTGAATGAGGTCGGCTTCCCAGTTGGTATGGAGGGTAATCACTTTTTTTTCTGGCCCCTTAACGGAATAGTGATTTGAAAATCCGTAAAAATCTGAGCTGATCATGGGGATGGGGCTGTTTGGCAATGTGGTTTCAGATAGGCATAGAGTAAATCCAGTTTCTTTGAGTGCTGCTACGGTTTTTAAATTGATTTGATTGTTGGGAGGGATATACGTGGTGACGGGGAGGTTGAGTTTGGTTTCTAGCCATGTTTTCCAGTGAGTCAGTTTGATGACGATGCTGCGGTAGCGATGCCATCTAAATTGGTTGTGGACGGTGACTTTGCCTTTTTTGTTGCTGGGGTCTCCTATTTTGATTAATTTTTTGGAGAGCGTCGGATAATCATGATCGATACCGTGCATGGCGGGAATCATTACGGATAATTGAGTTAAAAATTTGATCATTTCCGGGGTTAAAATGGCGGGGACTATTCCTAAGTAGTAGGGAAGTTGAGCTGTTTCAAATTTAAGGAGTATGGCGTGAATGAGGGACATGTTTTCTGGAATTGGCCGAATTCCGGTGGGGTAATCATCAATACGGATTAGTGGGAACATGGTGCTATTGTATAAATTTTTTGACTCTTCTACCATTGCGGTATGTCTCATGCTTCTCAGTCGACACTTCCTATTTTTTGTTTGTCGTCACAAAACTGGTTTGATGAATTATGGACCAATAAACAACATTTAATGGATCGCTTGGCCAAACAAGGTTTTGATGTTTTGTATGTCTGCAAGGGGAGTGTTCCATTTTTTAAGTATTTTTCAACTCGCTATACTCAAAATCCGTTATTTCCTGTGTCTGGAGTGACTAGTGTGGCCCCCCATTTATATTTGGCGGATTCTCCAGAATTACCCTTTTTTGGACTATTTCCATGTAGTCTGTATTATGAACGATTTTCATTTAAGCTTTATCGGATTAAACAAGCGTTTTTAAAGGCTCATGCTCAGGGTAAACTGCCAATATTATGGGTATATCATCCCGGGTTTGGTCATTATTTGGATATTTTACCTAAACCTTATTTTTTACTGTATGACTGTGTGGATGATTATGTGAGTTTTCCTGATGCGGCGACCAATCGTTATCGGCAGCAGTGGATACGGGATGGGGAAACTTTACTATTGCAGGAGGCTCATTTGGTAACGACGACGGCTCCTGCGTTGCAAGAATCCAAATCTTTGGTGTCTCCTCACTGTCATTATGTTCATAACGTGGGGGATTTTGATCATTTTAATTTGGCGGATACGAGGCAGTTTTCGATGCCCAAGTCCTTGTTTGGGATTTGTGGGCCTAAAATTGGTTTTTTTGGGGCGATTTCAAGTTATAAATTGGATATTGACTTATTGGTTCGCGTAGCAAAATTACGCCTGGATTGGTCGATTTGCTTAATGGGGCCAATTGGCGGACATGAGGATCGTGAAACCTTGAGGGCACTTGAGCAGTGTCCTAATGTTCATTTTTTGGGGGCAATTCACTATGATCAATTACCTCAGTATTTGGCTTATATGGATGTATTAACCATTCCCTATCGACAAAGCCAGCATACGGAACATGTATTTCCAATTAAATTTTTTGAATGTTTGTCAACGGGCAAGCCTGTGGTTGTTTCTCCTCTCCCCGCTTATGAGGCGTATCGGGAATTTGTGTCTGTAGCGAACTCTCCTGTTGAGGTTGTGAATGCGATTTTAAAGGCATTAACTCAAGATTCGGCAGACGCAAAATCGGCGCGCTTAGCTTTGGCCCGACGTCATGATTGGGATAGTCGGCTCTCTCATATTAAGCACTTAATGGATTGTCGGTTGACGGATGTTTTTGGTCAGGATTTTTCGGGGATACTTTAGTGGACATTATTTTACTTCGGCCTCCTGTGGCACCATTTTTGTATTCGATATTTCAGATTATGTCTCAGTGCGGGTGTCAGCACTTAATCGTGATGGCGGCGCCTCATCACTCATTAGTGCCATTGCATTACTCTGGGCAAGTGTTTGACGTTGTGGAGTATGACGATATGCTGGATTGGGCGACGGCTTTGCATCGAGCCATGACATTGGTGCTGTCTGATCGTGTGATTATTTTGGATCCCAACCTCAATTTTGATGCCTTGGATTTTGATCAATTTTCCCATGATACATCCGAAGTGTCTTGGGTTCCTGTTGACTTACCGGTGGATACGGAATTACCGTCGATTCGAAAAATTTCCCCCCGATTTTCAGGTTATATGATGATGCTTCAAGACCGGCGGATATTACCTAGTTTGCAATGTCTGATGCTTTCCAGGGCAATATGGGAGCGTGGGGGCGGGATCGATACCGTTTTTTGCGATCTTCGTATCGCTACCTTAGAGTGGATGGACCGATGTGACCAGGCAGGGATTGGGGTGGCTCCATTTCAATTTGGATATTGTGCATCACACCCCACGTTTCTGTGGGATTTGTCGAGTTCTCCGTCATTGGAGGCTCATTTGGCGTTGGTGGATCAGTATTTATTGACCTGGAGACGGATGACGATATTGCGGTTTTTTTGCTTTCATTTTTTGGGTATTACGATGATGGTTTTATCATTTAAAATCCGTCATTTCAGGGCGATTATGAAGGCTGCTTTAAGGATGATTCGACTCAAGGTGTCCGAGTTTTATTCAAAAAAAGGGTAGAGTTGCTGTATTAGAGTTTTTATTTTTCTGATATAGTTTTCCGTGTCTATACCCGCCCTAAATCAAATTCTGGATTTATCTTATGTGTGTCTTACACACTGTGAAAACCCACAATTCAATTTTGAACGGGTATATATTTAACTACTTTCGAGTGTGATGGAGTCAATGTATGAAAAAAATTTTTGATGAGCAGCGGTTAATGTCGTTGGCCGGTCACTATTCTGCTCAGTATCAGTCTAGTCAACCATTTCCTTATGTTGTCATTGATCATTTTATGGATTCGGTTATTCTTCAGGAGGCTTTGGATGTGTTTCCTAAGCAAGATGAGCTTGATTTTTATAAGTACGATAATGTCCTTGAAAAAAAATTGGCCATGGATCAAATTGCCAAGCTTCCAGACCCGATTTCGGATGTGTTGATTGCGATGAATAGTGCGTTGTTTTTAACATTTTTAGAAAAATTAACGGGGATTGATGGGTTGATTGCGGATCCTTATTACCGAGGTGGCGGTATTCATCAGATTGTCAAGGGCGGTAAACTGGATGTGCATATTGATTTTAATTTTCACCAAAAATTTAAGTTGGATCGTCGCTTGAATGTTTTAATTTATCTCAATCAAAATTGGAAAGAAGAGTATGGTGGTTACTTTGAAATTTGGAAGGGCCATCGTAATGATCAAGGTAAACATGTCTTGGAATCCTGTGAAAAACGAATATTACCACTCTTTAACCGCTTTGTAGTCTTTAGTACTTCAGAAAAGTCTTATCATGGTCATCCTGATGTATTGACTTGTCCAGATGGGTGGACACGTAAGTCCATTGCAACGTATTATTACACAAACGGACGCCCTGAAGAGGAAAAGGTTTCTGCACATTCGACTACGTTTATTGCGCGACCTGAAGATCCTCAAGATATTGAAACTGAACGTTTAAGAGAAT
>CAZZBY010000008.1:0-15012 GCA_964652635.1 uncultured Candidatus Marinamargulisbacteria bacterium
ATGGTTTAAAAAAAGACTGTATACTGTCGTATGATCATATCGCATTTTATTTGGAAATGGCTATAGCACCAGATCGCTGGGTTTCGCAGAGGTCTTAAGATAAAAAATATCTAAGGTTTCTGCATCTTTACACAGGAAGCTTTACTCGCACGTAAGGGTTTTGTAGAATTCAACAGCGGGGGCGCATACTAGATCTCAAATTTTGCGAAAAATCAATATAGTAACCAGCTCAATAAAAATTAAAAGCTGAAATTATTCTTCACAGTAATCGACAACAGTAATCGACAATAGATTAAATCCACAGAGAGAGTATGTAATCACAATTTATGTTTCTACTTAAAATATTAGCTAAATCATCTTTTTTATTTTCGAAAGGCGAGTCTTGGCGAGAGTGGCTTGTCTCAAAACTAGACTTAGTTGATAAGGCCCCTGAGCTTCATAATGACCATGTAAAAATTGAAGAGGAAACTCTACAGTGGTCTGTTGATTTTGAGATAATTAAAGAAGGCACAAAAGGCTACCTAAAATCACAAGCCGCTCAGTTCTCAAAATTATGCTCTTATGCGCTAAAAGATGCACCAAAAGCACACGTCAAAGTATTATCCCAACTTGTCGCATGGCTTTTTGAGCGAGATGACAAGCTAGATCAAAAAGAAGAGGATCTTGGAGATAAGCCAGATCAGGTGAGACTGTTAGACGAAAGAAACTTACAGATTTTAAGAGGAACATTAGAACCTGAAAGCCCATCTGAAAAAGCATTAAAAGATTTAAGAGATAAAGCGTACCGGGCAAATCCAGATTTAGTAACATTAGTGGCAAAATTTAGAGATTATTTTCAAGCAAATTGGCTTGAAGCCGAAAGAAGAGATCAACATAGGAAAGGAATTGATATCTCTAAATTAGTCTCAGTAAGTTCGTATTATGAATTTAGAATTTTTACCAGTGCCGTTCAAGTCTATTATGAGCTTGCCAGTATTATATTAAAAGACCCCCTTACTGACGAAGAAAAAGAAAATGTTGTGATTCAAAAACTATCCAACACATCGGCTTACATCGTAGGCGTTCATAATGATTTATTTTCTTTAGGTAAAGAATTAGAGGAAGATTACGCTGAAAACCTTGTTTTAATCGAAATGAGAGAAAATAGCTTAACCCTTAAAGAAGCTCTTAATAAGGTGATAGCCAACGTTAATAAGCTTGTTAGTGAATATAAGGCATTGAGAGATGATTTCTTGAGGAAATCAACAAATTCTAAGTTTAGAGGATATATTGAAAGAATGGACAAATTAATTGACGGTAATGTAATCTTCTCTTCAGAATCAGAAAGATATAGAATTATTCCAAAAGAATTGTTGTTGTAAATTTAGTCTTTCTTACTTTGTTTGGGGTATCGTCAAATGAGCGGAAAACAACTCAAAGCGGTTGAGGGGGGAATTCTCTCGGCGTCTTTTAACAGAAAGATAAGATTGTCTTTCAGAATAAATATTCTGTTTATTGCAGCATCATTGCCATTTTCAATTGTTTTTCAACTAATGGGGTTTACTGGTTTAGCCATATCAGTAGTAATTTTTAATATATTCTTTTCCTTTTCATTGGCCTTAACCTGGTACAGATATCAAATTTTAGGGCGTCTATTAATGTTGATGACGGGTACTACAGCATTAGTTTTTTATTCTCTGATTCTAGGTGAAAATGCAGGTGTTCAATATATTTCTATTTCTTTCGCAGCAATCCCCTTTGTTTTATTTGATAAAAAGGAAGAATTTTGGGCTTATCTCTCTAGTTTTTTTACAATCACAACCTTTTTTATGTCCTGGCATTTAAATTACTCACATCTAGGGTACTTATCTATGACGCTCTCTGGATTAAGTAGGCAGATTATTTTTGTACTCATGACTCTCGTTGCATTTATATTTTCAATTGGCTCAGTTTTCTTTTATAAGAAATCTAGCACGAGGTTTGAATATGATCTGCAAAATTCCAACACAAATTTACAAGCAACAATTACCCAACTCACCCAAGAAACCCAAGACAAAGAAGCCGCCCTAATCCGAGAGCACAAAAAAGCAGAAAAAATAAAAGCTCAAGCCAAAAAAATCAAAACCCATGCATTAGAGAT
Source organism: uncultured Candidatus Marinamargulisbacteria bacterium (assembly GCA_964652635.1). Lineage (GTDB taxonomy): Bacteria > Margulisbacteria > Marinamargulisbacteria > SXXA01 > SICP01 > CAMCZW01. Next base: position 2,120 of record CAZZBY010000008.1, read on the forward strand.
TCAAGAGAAACAAGTCCAAGAAAAACTCCTCAAACAAGCCGGCAACTATCAACAACTCCTTTTCCAAGAAAGTATCCCGCAACCCCACAATCAAACAATCTCCGTCTTCGGGAGCGCTTCCCACTATATTACTGGCGACTATCGATATATTGCCCAAATTACCGACTATATCAGCGGTCTTATTGTCCTTGATGTTACCGGCCACGGAGCCCCTGCTGCCATGATGACAGGCATCCTCTCCAAAGACGTCGATTGCTTATTCGAAACCTCATCTCCCGACCTCCTCACGGACACCGGTGCCACTATGAAAGTCCTCAACAAAACCTTCACCCGAGAACGACGCTTAAGCAAGCTCATCGCGGGCGTATACGCCGTGGTGGATACTCAACAAAACGTCGTCCATGTCACCTGTGCAGGATCCGAAACCGCAATGATTTATCGTGATGGCAAAATCCTCTCCATCAAAAATGCCAATGAATCCCTCAGAATGGATGAAGACTGTAACTTCTCCTCAATTACGCTTCCAATCCAATCCGGCGATATTATTATTGTCTGTAGCGATGGATTAATGGATAGAAAATTAAAGGATGGTAGCCCTCTATTTTTAGCAGTTGAGGCCGAAGGGGATTACGATGAAGAGGCTGGAGAATATCCTGAGATTCTTTTAGATTATACCCAATTTGAAGCCATTCTCTCTAAATGGCCTCAACAAGAAGCTCTTGCGGAGTATTTAGGTGAGACATTAGATCAACTATGTCAGCCCGCAAGCGATGATATGACAATTATTGCGGTAGAAATCGCTTAAGTTAAGACCTCTGCAAAACCTACCAAAACTGAGAAAGATTTGGTAGGTTTTGCAGAGGTCTTAATCCCCATTTTTTTAGTTCAATAAAATACGTTTATTTCATTGATCAACCTCCACCAAATCACTCAGTCTGGTTATATGTCGGTATTCAACATCTTCAAATTGCTTAAAGTGAGCTTGGCCACATTTAATTTTAAGGCGTTCCTCTGTTCGAAGCTGGGTAAATTTAATTGTACCCTTGGTTTCAGCAACAAAATAAATCCGTTTTTCATTTTTAAAAATCAGTGCCCAATCTGGGTTGTAGTCACCTAGAGGGGTTGGAATTTTGAACCAATGGGGTAATTTAAAGTAGAACTCGACTTGTTCACTGGTCTCGCAATCTTGAGCAAACTTACTTTCTACCTGGGAATCTAAGGGGATATTTTTTTCATAAATAGTCTTTGATGAATTTTGCACTTTATAAAATGTGCCATCCAGATAAATTTGCAACTCTTTATTCTTGGATAACTCCATGTTATATCCTGTATTTTCAATTTTGGAGTATCGAATTCCGTCAATCATCATGGCACTTAGAACCGACTGAATGGCATTAATGCTTAAATCCATAAAAAGTTGCGGATTGATTAATGCATCTCCTAAACGGCTTGACTGCTTGAGTATTTCAAATAGAGTCGATCTTGTAAGTTCTGTTCGATTTTGAATATAGCCTAAAATATCTGGAATATTGAATGCTTTTGGTTCTAGCGACATTACTTTTTCTGTCATTAATTGGCCATCAATGCCAGAATCATCCATTATTAATCGTTTTTTAATCGAGCGTATCTGAGGTTTTTTGACAGAGGGCATTTCTTTTATTGCTTTTGAAGCGGATTCAATTAGTTTTGGGGTGTCATAGGCTACCCGATACGTCGTTTTGTGCTTAATCCGATTCCAAATATCTTTAAATTTCTCGTCATCTTTAAAACCTTTTCGATAGGTTACCGTTGCTTTTTTTTGACTATTTTTGATACGTCCCTCAAAAGACACCCCGCAATCTTCTTCAATTTCTTGTTGCAGAGACCTTGCAAAATCTTCATAGGATTCATTCGCGATCACAGTGAGGCGGTTAATATTTTTATCAAAAATCCGTTCTCCCTCTTGATTCACAGGCAATCGGAGCCCACGTCCAATTTCTTGTCGTTTTTTTAGCTCTGATTTCGATTCATTAAGTGTGCAAATTTGAAAGACATTGGGGTTATCCCAACCTTCACGCAAGGCCGAATGAGAAAAAATAAACTGTAAAGGATTGTCTAGGCTTAACAGCTTTTCTTTGTCTTTCATAATCAATTCGTAGGTCTGATTATCATCTAAGGTAGTTCCGTTTGTGTCTTTTAATACCCCTTTTCTATCCTGAGAAAAGTAGCCATTATGGACGCTGTGAACATCCCTTTTTAATTCTCGGAATGCTGAAGCGTTAGTGAGTTCCGAATAAACTTCCTCAAACCACTGAGCAAACTTACCTTTAATTGGATTGCCAGACCCATCATATTGGCGATAATTAGCGACTCTGTCTATAAAAAACAGTGACAATACTTTGATCCCTAGCGGTCGAAGCCTTTGTGATTTTTTAAGGTGTTCTTCGACGGTTTTTCGGATTTGCACTTTCATGACATCATCCGTATATCCCCCTTGAATTTGGCCCTTATAGAGAATGCTTCCGTTTGAAAAAGTGATATATTCATTTGCGGCGTCAATTTCTTCAACATGATACCCCTCTCGATACACTTGTCTTTCGTGAGAAAGGTTATATACATCATCCCCTGTTTTGATAGATACAGACTGTCGTTTTACACCCTGAGGGGTATTGATATCAATTGTAATTTTTGCTGAAAGCTTGGTTTTTGTTGCAGACACATTTTCCAGAGAAATATAAGCGTGGTTAAAACTATCTTCAGTCACAATAGAATCCACTTCAATTTGCTTAACCATCCCTTCGTCATACGCCTTCACTGGAGTGAGGCGATATACCAAATTGTAAGCGTATTTGTGGGTAGCAGAATATCTAAGGGTACATAGTGGATTTAAGCTTTGAATGGCGGCCTTTCGCTTGTCGGTCTCCATGTTTTGTGGCTCATCCACAATCACAATCGGGTGTGTCGCTTGGATAAATTCAATGGGCCTTTGGCCCGTCAAACGGTCATTGGTTCGATTGATGATATTTTCATCTTTGGCAAAGGCATCAATATTAATGACCAATACTTCAATATTATTTCCAGTCGCAAACCCTCTCAACAACGATACTTTTCCAGAGTCATACACACGAAAATTAATGGGTACGTTGTCATACAAAATTCGAAAATGATCTTGGGTTATCTCAAGATTTTTTAATACACCTTCTCGAATGGCAACGCTCGGCACAACAATCACGAATTTTTTGAATCCATAGGTTTTGTTGAGTTCATAAATGGTTCTAAGGTAGACATACGTTTTGCCAGTCCCTGTTTCCATCTCGACAGAAAAATTTAAACCCTCTAATTTTTTAGATGGTGCGATATTGTTTGCCGATTGAATCGCTTGAAGATTTTCAAGAAGTTGGGCTTCGGATAAAAGACAGTTGTTGGCTACCCCTGCAATTAAGTTGAGGCTATTTTCTTCATAAAGTGTATACTCAAAGGCCCCGTTTGATTTGGGTTGCCCTTCAAACAGCCCTATTACAGATTGAATGGCTTCTTGTTGATAAGGTTGATTAGCATCAAATTGGAGTTTCATTTTAGGTTTTTCTTTTTCTGTTCAGGGGGCAAATAATTCTCATCTGTGACGACCGATTTTCCGGTTTTGCTTTCCAATTCTTTTCGGGCATGTTTGGCGATTCGGCCTCCTTTTTGAGCAGGTGCTTTGTTTTCATCAAACCCTGAGGCTTGCATACTTTCTGCAATTTGGCGGGTAGATAATTCTGCCAATGCTGTAAAAATCAGTTCGGCTTCGCTCATATGATCTCGTAAATTTTGTTTATCTAATCCTTTGAGCGTTTTATGACTTGAAACCGTTTTACCTGTCCATTCCTGGTGGATAATATTGGTGAGTGCTGCATATTCTTGACCCGCTTTGACCCCATGATCTTTCCAATAATCGGTCAATTTATTGCGTGTCTCTTGGCTCATCATCCGTTGCTGAATCCATTTCTCGCTTCGGCCAAGCTTTTTCCAGTTTTCCCGGGCACGATCGAGGGATTGCTCAGGGTCAGATAATTCTTGGATACGCTCATGACCTACCTTTGCAAGCCATTGTTTAATCGGCTCTGCTTTTGGGCTAGGAACACTTTGGATGAGTCGAAATACCGTTTCAACGTTTGCCACATCGGTTTCTCGATACTTTCCGTCTTGAGCACGTAATTTCAACCGGTGACAATTTGTCACCACTTGACTACCTTCATCTACCAAACGTTCTTTAAGCTTATTCCAATATTTTCTAGCCTTTTGAAAGTCTTTTTGATCAGTCAAAACAGCCACAATATCCACTACCGAAAAGTACCAAGCCTGTTTTTCTTCATCAAACACCCGTCTGATATTAAAGTCTTCAAAAATGATTAAATCCCGCTTTTGCATCTCCACCTCCTAAATCGTCTGAAATGCAATGCCTGCATCTTTAAACTGCAAGGCGACATTGGTTTTGAGCTGGTCGTTATTTTCAAAGACGCTATCCAAGGCAATCACTTTGGCAGGATGCAATTTAATAATGGCATCAAAAACATGTTCGGTGGCTTTATCTAAAATGATGGCTAATTCAGTTTGATTAATGAGATAAAACCCACCTTTAGCCTCTACTACACTTGTGAGCGACAAGCCCGATTTTAAGACAAGCTCGGTCAGCATCGCTTCATGTGTAGGGTCTCCTTGAATTGGGTTGACCATCAATTCTAGTTGCTCAACCAATTCAACTTCATTTTGGGGTGTTTTTTGCCATTGTTTAAAATTGGACTCCGTAAGTTTAAAAACTTTAACGCCTAAATCTTGATTTTCATTTGAAAAGTCTAATTGGCCGTTTTGGGCTTCTTTTATTTTTTTGATGACTCGGCGAATGCGTTCTTTGGCAATCTCGGCAATAGTGGCGTATCCCGCTTTATAGGCTTCGCTTTGCTCATCGCAAGGCTCGGGTAGTTGTACGCAAATGAACTTGAGATTGCCACCGTCTTGGGCATTGAGATCGAGAACAGCGTGGGCGGTGGTGGCAGAACCGGAAAAGAAGTCGAGTATGAGGTCTTCGGATGTAACGGAGATTTTTAATATCTCATTAATTAATCGTTTGGGTTTTGGAGTGTCAAAATATTTTGCGCCCTCAAATAATTGCATCAATTCTTTTGTGGCTTCTGTTGCAGTTCCCATTTCTGTCCAAACAGTGAAAGGATTTGTTCCTTTAGCTAAAGCTTCGCTTTTAAAACGTTTATATTGAGGCCTAGATTTTCCTGTTTTTCCAAAAATAATTCGTTTATCACTTAAGGCATTGGCGAGTTTCTCCTGTGAAAATCGCCAATGCCTCCCACTGGGCGGGAGGTGTTGGTCACCTGTAATAGGATTAATGATGGGATAAGTTAAGTTCGGACGAATATTTGGTGCATCTAATGGATCAGCTACCCAATCTCCCCTAGGATCATTATCTGGATTTGAAAATTTTTCTTCGGCAATCTGAAGTGAGATTAATTTAAAAATCTCTCTATTCTTTCCATAACAAAGAGTGTAGTTATGTGAAAGGGATACATCCACGTCATTTTGACTGGACTTTCGATGCTGCCAAACAAAGTTTGCCACAAAATTCTCCTCACCAAAAATCTCATTCATAATCAGTCTGAGATTATGCACTTCGTTGTCATCAATCGAGATAAAAATAACCCCATCATCTTTCAATAAATTCCTAGCCAAAAATAGCCTGGGATACATCATATTCAGCCAATTGGAATGGTATTGCCCATTTTCTTTGCTATTTTTTCCAAATCGGCCTTCTTTGGTTCGGTAGCCCTCTTCGTCTTTATCTCCCACCCGCTTTAAATAGGCGTCTTTGGTTTCTGAAAATTTATCGGGGTAAATAAAAGAGTCGTTGCCGGTGTTATACGGCGGGTCGATGTAAATCATTTTGATTTTGCCGAAATAGCTTTTTTGAAGCACTTTGAGCACTTCTAAATTCTCACCTTCGATGAAGATATTTTGAGTGGTGTCAAAGTTGATGGATTCTTCGGGGGCTGGGGTTAATGTTTTGGTGGTGGGCTCTTGCAGATTGCGAAAAGAGTCAGACTTTCCCGCCCAATTGAGAACATAGCGCTCATTTGAAAACGTGATGTCTTCACCCAATGTAGCTTTGAGTTTTTCCCAATCAATTTTTCCGTGGATGCCTTCGGTGAACACTTCGGGCATGAGCTGATAGAGTTGTTGTTTGAGTCTGGACATGGTGTCCAGCGACTCCCCATTGAATGAATTTTCTATTTCTTGCTCTGTGCTTGTCATCGGTTCACCTCGTTTCATTACGTTTTCCAAAGTTCATGTTTGGACATCCCATGGCACACCCCTTTTATGTCTAAAAATACCATCATTATTTAATTAGCAATCCCATTTTTTTGTTTTACTTGCACATTTTAGCCCTCCCTTTTATCTTAGGGAAGATGAAATTGACTTGGTCTTGGATATTCATTTTTTTGATGGGGACTAGTCTTTTTGCGGCTAGGCGACCGGACTTGGCGGTGGATATTGTGGCTGATATTTTTAGTTTGGATGCCAAAACTAATCAAGTAATGGCCAAGGGGAATGTGCTGGTTAAACAAAAAAATGTCATCGTCAAAGGGGATTTAGCAACTTACGACCGTGAAGGTGATAAGGTGACATTGACAGGTCATGTTGAACTGACTCAGGGTAAAACCGTGATGACGTGCCGGCAAATTGATGTGTTTGGCATTGAAAATAAAGTGGTTGCGAAGGGTAATGTCTTGGTTAAATCAGGTGATATTACGGGGACTTCGGGTGGGGCAGAATACTTTTTGGATGATGATTATGTGGTGTTATGGGATCGTCCTCGGGTGTGGACCCCTCAGGATTTGGCTACGGGTGACCGGGTCATTGTTAATTTTCAAAAACAGTTTATTCGATCGTTGGGTGCGAGTCGTTTGAGCCTCTCAAAACAAAGCTTACAAAAGAAGGGAAATTCGGTACAATAGCCCTATGCAGAGGGAAACTCAGCTTCAGCTTGAAAAATCCGATTTATTAGGCCATACCCATGATTATGACATTATTGTTGTCGGTGCTGGGCCGGCTGGGATGTCGGCTGCCATTTGTGCGGCGAGAGCTCAGCTTCGGGTATTGGTACTGGACAAAGCGATTCCTGGTGGAGAAGCATCGACTGCTTACCGTGTCGATAATTACTTAGGGTTTCCGGGTGGCGTGATGGGCCTCGATTTGGCTCGTCAAATGGAAGAACATATGCGGACTTTTAATATTGACTTTGTGTGCGCTACTGTCGATGATGTTCGGAGTATGGGACCGTTGGATAAGCAAGTCTCCACCGATATGGGACGGACGTTTTTGTCGAAGGCGGTTGTTTTATCTGTTGGGCTTGAACCCAAGCCTCTTGGTAAAGAGTTTGAAAAGCGATTTTTTGGCCGTGGAGTATCTTATTATGCACAAGGTGATGGAAACTCATATTTAGGCCAACATGTTGCGGTGATTGGAGGCGGTAACTGCGCGTGTTATGCTGCTGAGTATTTGGCTGAGCATGTGGACCGCTTGTATTTAATACATCGATCCGGGTATATCAAAGCGGTAAAATCTCTTCATGATAAAGTTTTGAGTAATCCTAAAATTCAGCCGATTTGGAACTCTGAAGTCGAAGATGCCTTTGGTGTTGATAAAGTTGAAAAGATTAAGGTCTATAACATGGTGACTGGCCAATCGATTTGGTTGGATGTGAAGTGTATTTTTGTGTATGTGGGACGGATTCCACCTAAAGAAATTTTAAATCTGACTCTTGAGTTGGATGAAGATGGCTATATTATTACCGACGAATATATGAGAACGAGTATGCCTGGTATTTATGCGGCTGGGGATGCGAGGTCTAAGCAAATTAGACAAATTGCGACTGCGGTGTCGGATGGCATGATCGCAGCGGTGAATGCTGGACGCGATATTGCAGGAGCGCGGTCATGCTACGATTAGCGGTGATTCAATTTCCTGGCAGTAACTGTGAGTATGAGACGGCGCGATCGGCTAGATATGCTGGTTTTGAGGTGGATATTGTTCGATGGACAATTTCGGAAGCTGAATTTAAGCGATATGATGCTTATATTTTGCCGGGTGGATTTTCGTATCAGGATCGAATTCGGTCGGGGGCGATTTCGGCAAAGTTGTCTGTGATTAAGTTTTTGCAGGACGCGGATGATCAGGGGAAGCCAATTATGGGGATTTGTAACGGATGCCAAATTTTGGCTGAATCTGGATTAATTCCTAATCTCTCTGGTAGGCATCAAGTGGAAGTGGCGTTAGCCCGTAATATGAAAGGTGACCATCCTCATGGGTTTATCTGTGATTGGACTTATATTCGATTTGTTCATCCTCAAAATAGTATGTTTTCCTCGTTTATTGATTCGGATATGGTATTTCCAATTCCGGTGAATCATGGTGAAGGGCGTTTTGTTGTGCCTTCACAAGTTGATTTGAGTCAGTGTACGGTTGCAGTGTATACGGATGAATTTGGCATGGCTTCAGATCAATATCCGGTGACGCCTAATGGATCTGCTCAGGGGATTGCGGGGATTTGTAATCAACGGGGCAATGTCTTTGCATTGATGCCTCATCCTGAACGAGCAAGTTTGCTTCGCCAAATCCCTTTATGGTTGGGGTCGTACTGGGCGGATGAAAAACGACGATCTCTGAAGCAAAATGGGGATTTTGAAGGTCCCTGTTTGGTGATGTTTAAAGCCATGAAAGCTGCAATTTTGGCGGGTGTTCAGCATGGCTAAAGTCTCTCTACTGATCTACTGTAAAAATACAGACTTACATGCGATGTCAGCTTATGAAACGGTGAGGTCGATTTTAAATTATCCTTATTTACTTTCACTAAAACGCTACCGCCAAATTACGTTGACGTTTGCAGGTGCCGCTTCTGCGCAAGCTCGGCAGTGGGTGACGGAGTTTAATCAGCATAGCTTTCAGTTGCTTAATCCTAATAAAGAGGCATTTTATTTGGATAGGTTGGCTCCTGCGATAGTCCAGGATGGTACATCTGTATTTGTGGGGGCTATTACATCGCCGGATTTGGATGCAGAAGCGCGCTTATTGAAGAAGTCTGTAGCAACGGCGTTTTTAGGGCGATTGACGGAGGTGTCGATGTCGATGGTCTGGGAGTTTTTGGTGGATGCTCATCACTTAAATGATGACCAACTTAAGGCGGAGTTGAGGCAATGTATTATCGACACCACCTCTTATGATCGTGGATTATTAGTGAATCCTATTTACGAAACTTTTGTGTGGCAAAATCCAGATGTGATTTATGCCAAGGACACTGTGGCTATTTCTTAGCATGTCTCAGTTGGACGCTCTTGATATTAGTGTTGTTATTGTTAATTTTAATGGGGCGGCCTTTATTACAGAATGCTTAGATGCCTTGTTTAATAGCCAATTATCTTATACGTATGAAGTTATTTTAGTAGACAATGCATCTACGGATCATTCTTTTGAAGTGATGGCGCCCTATCTCCACCGTATGAAAGTCATTCAGAATTCGGAAAATACGGGTTTTGCCTTTGCCAATAATCAGGCTTTTGATGTTGCCAATGGACGCTATCTTTTTTTGTTGAATACGGATGCGGTGGTCTTTCCAGATGCGATTCAATTGATGATGGAAGAGTATGAGCGGTTTCCTGAAATTGGGGCTATTGCACCAAAATTACTGAATGGAGATGGGACATTGCAGTGTCCTGGAAATTGGTTTGGACATTTTCGGTTTAAGCGAGATCAGAGATGTACGGTTCCTTTTATTGCCGGAGCTGCTGTACTGATCCGAAAGTCGATGATGGAAGCTATGAATGGCATGGATAATAATTTATTTTTTTATAACGATGATGTGGATATGTCCCGATATTTGAGGCTTCATGGGCATCCGATTGTGTATTTACCACAAGCTCGCGTTGTGCACTATGGTGGGTTGTCGACGAATTACCGTAAGGTAGGCTCATTGATTGAGGGGTATCGGGGTGGGATTTATTTGGCGTATAAGCATTATGGACGATTAGCTGGCCATATTTATCGCATTATCTTGCTTTTGGTATTAATCCCTTTTGTGATTGTTAAGGCCATTCGTAGTTTATTTCGTTCTGAGGAACTGGACTTGTTCAAGGGGTATCTGGAAGTGGGTCGTATTGTTATTACCAATGATATTTACTTGGAACGGGTTAAGCAGAACATGAGAGGGGCTGTATGAAATCATTTTTTTGGGCATGGATGTTAGTGGTAGGGTTTGGGATGGGGGTCTTTGCCGCCGTTCCTAAAATCCCTAAAGCGGAGTTGGATGCGATTAATCGGTTAGTCACGTTGTATAAGCTTCATCCGAAAGATTCTAAAAATTCCTTTGATTTGGCGATTAAATTTGCTTCCAATGGATTTATTGAAGAAGGTTGGTCGGTGTTGAAAGCGATTTCGCCGACGTATGCGATTGAAGTGGTTACATTGGTTGAACCTCTGCAAAAAGCAAATCCCACGAATTGGGAATATCCGTTTAAATTGGGGTTTGCTTATTATTTTTTGGATCATGAGAGTAAGGATTTTAGTCGGTCGATTATGGCTTTTAAGCGGGTGCTGGATATTAAGCCGGATCATCTGTGGTCGATGGGATTTATTGCCTTGCTTGAAGGGATGTCTGGTCGTCATCGGTCGGCGATTCGATGGTGTCAAAAGGCTTTGAAAATAGAGCCGAATGCCATGCCAATTCATGCGTTGCTTGCTTTGGGTTATCAAAAAGATGGGCAGATTATGAAAGCGTTGGGAGAGGGACTGATTGTTGGGAGACTGAAGACGGAATACGCGGTTTCTGGATATCAATTTGACCTTTAAGTTGATGATTACCAACAACATTCGTCGGTTTATTTTTTCTAAGTTTGTTGGTTTTGTATTGCTTGTTGGGTGTTTTTCGGGGATTGTGTACTTTGCGCTGATTGAACCTCAATTGCCGACACGGATACGTAAGCCACTGAATCAGCCTGATTTTGTATTTGAAAAGGTGCGGCTTAGTTTTATGGACCAAGGGATAATGAATTGGGAAATGGATTCCTCTAGGGCCGTTGTTGTCAATGATCAGATGACACAACTCTATGAGGTTCAGGGGCGTTTTTATCGTAATGATATGGTGGTGGCCTCTTTAACTTCTCCGATTGGCACTTTAAATCTGTTGAGATCGGATATGTTGCTACAGCGCGCAGAAGTGGTATTTAGAGGACAAGGACGGCCTGTGACATTGAATGCAGATGTACTTCAATGGAAATCAGATTCGTCGCAGTTAGAAGGGCGGGGCCATGTCACAATTCAGTCGGGAGGGTTGGAGTTGACGGGGCGTTACTTTTTAGTGGATGTGATGCGTCAGCTTTTAGTGGTGTCGGCCAATAGTTCGGCGAGGATTACGCAGTGAGAAACTTATGAAATTAGATGCATTTATTTTGGCTCAGACATCCTATTCCCGGCGGGATGTGTTGGCGATGATTACCTCTGGGCGGGTTATCGTCAATGGAAATCCTGCTAAATCGATGGTTAAAGAGATTAAAATTGGCGTGGATATTGTCAAAATTGATGGATTAAAGTTGGGCGAAAATGTTCGGTATTTTTATTATAAATTTAATAAACCTACACATGTGGTGTCATCATTGGGCGATCCTCAAGGACGGAAGTGTTTGAAAAGTTTTATGGGAGGACTTCCTGCATCGATAAAACCGGTAGGTCGCTTGGATCGAGAGACATCGGGACTGATGATTTTTACTAATGACGGTCAATTTTCGAACGAGTTGATGCATCCTAGCCGGCATACTAGCAAGCTGTATCGTGTGACGCTGAACCGACGGCTGACTAAGGCAGATTTTAGTCGGGTGTTGTCGGGGGTGATGCTAGATGATGGGCCTGCCAAGGGAGATTCCTTAGAATGGGTGTCAGACCATTCGGTGGATTTGGTGATTCATGAAGGGCGCAATCGCTTGATTCGGCGTTTGTTTGAGGCATTAGGATATACTGTTGAAAAATTGAAAAGACTTGCCATTGGAAATGTTCAATTGGGGACACTTGCTGTGGGGCAATTTGCTCAATTGTCGATGCATGAACTTAGGTCTTTGAAAATGACGTCACGACGATGATCGTTTCGTTGATCGAAATTTTATCGAAATAAAATCGACAAGGTATTAGATTCACTATCATTAGTAACAGTCCCAAAATCTCAGTGTGATGCTGGAGGAAGTTCTATGCATAAGGTTATGTCAACAGCGTTCCACCTATCTCCGTTGGATAGATTTAGACGGAGTGTCAAAACTGTGATGATTACCAGTCAAGTTTCTGGCGCATTTAGAGAGTTGTTAGAGCTACGTGAAGGAAAAAGTTCTAAAGAAATGGATGAAAAATCTTTTGCAAAGGTGTCTGTAAAAAAATCCTATCCTTCTTGGGGGGATCAGTCTTCTGGCGTGTCGAAGATTAGTCTTCAAGAGATTTCTGATACTTTGTCTGAGCTTAGAGACAACTTAAAGCTTCTCTGCTGTTTTATGAAACAACCAAAGACTGATATTGATGGCAAGCGCTTTAATCCAATCAAGATAATGCTGAGAACATTGGGTGGATATGATTCTAAACAGAAGGGGAAAACTCAGGAGTCGGCATGTCATTCAGAATACTTTACCGAAGACTCATTTGAGCAATTAAATCGTCTTGCAGATACCTATTTGCGGAATACTCGATCACCTTTCCTGAATGAGCCTCCTTGTAGGTCATATACTGAACTTGATTCCAGTTTACGAGATGGCACTTTAAAATGTGACGTAAAAAAAATTAGAATATGTCAATATATTCAGTATTTGCATATGCAGTATTCTGCTACCATAGAGCGG